>NZ_JZWY01001253.1:0-456 GCF_000966955.1 Streptomyces sp. NRRL S-495 | reverse complement strand
CGATGGCCGCCACCGCCGGGGCCCGCGTCACCGCCGTCGATCCCGACCGGCAACGCCGCACCCAGGCCCTGCGCTTCGGCGCGAGCACCGCCCTCGACAGCGCGGAGGAGGCCGGCCCGGCCGACATCGCCCTCGACTTCTCCGGCCACCCCGCCGCCGTCCAGCACTGCCTGGACTCGCTCGCCGTCGGCGGCCGCGCCGTCCTCGTCGGCTCCGTCTCACCCGGCCCCGCCGTCGCCCTCGACCCCGAACGCCTCGTGCGCGGCCTGCACACCGTCACCGGCGTCCACAACTACCGCCCGAAGCACCTGGACGCCGCCGTCCGCTTCCTGGTCGCCCACCACCGCGGTTTCCCGTTCGCGGAACTCGTCGCCGCCCCCCACCCCCTCGACCGCATCGCCGACGCCGTCGAAGCCGCCCGCACCGGCGCCGCCCCCCGCCAGGCCCTCGCCCCCA
>NZ_JZWY01001252.1:0-2577 GCF_000966955.1 Streptomyces sp. NRRL S-495 | reverse complement strand
ACCAGATCCAGCGCATCGTGATGGCCCGCAACCTGCCGTAGATCCGGATCCTTCGGAAGGCACGGTCCGCGCCCTCCCGCGCGGACACCCCCGGAGCCCCCGGCCGAGCACGACTCGACCGGGGGCTCCCGGCGTTGCGGCGGCCGGACCGGCCAGGGCGGACATCTCCTGGACGCCCCGCCCGCCGGTGGCATAGAAGTGATCGTCAACTTCCTTACTGGGAAGATGATTACGGGAGGAACATACTCATGGGCGACAAGTCGATCGATACCCCCGACGGCCGGGTCTGGCTGATCACGGGGGCCAACTCGGGCTTCGGCCTGGCCCTCGCCGAGGCCGCACTGGCCGCCGGCGACACCGTGGTGGCCGCCGTCCGGCGGCCCGAGACCCTGGCCGAGGCGGCCGGGGCGCACCCCGGTCGGCTGGTGCCCGTCCGGTTGGACGTCACCGACCACGACCGGATCGCCGCCGTGGTGGCGGAGACCGTGGAGCGCTACGGCCGGATCGACGTCCTGGTCAACAACGCCGGCCGGGGCCTGATCGGCGCCGTCGAGGAGTACACCGACCGCGAGCTGCGCGACCTCATGGACCTGCACTTCTTCGGCCCGGCCGCGCTCACCCGGGCCGTCCTGCCGCACATGCGGGAACGCGGTTCGGGCGCCGTCGTCCAGATGTCCAGCATGGGCGGCCGCTTCACCTTCCCGGGCGCCGGGGCCTACTCGGCGACCAAGTTCGCCCTGGAGGGCCTGTCCGAGGCGCTGGCCAAGGAGGTGGCGGGCTTCGGCATCAAGGTGCTGATCGTCGAGCCGGGCGCCTTCCGCACCTCCTTCGCCGAGCGGAGCGCGCTCGCCTTCACGACCGCGCTGCCCGTCTACGACGGGATCGTCGGGCCGGTCCGCGAGGGGCTCCCGGAGACCGCCGGCAAGCAGCTCGGCGACCCGGAGAAGGCGGCCGCCGCGATCCTGGCCGCCCTGGACGCCGAGCACACCCCGCTGCGCCTGCTGCTCGGCAATGACGCCGTCGACGCGGTGCTCGGCGCCCTGGAGGCGTCCGCCGAGGAGCTCCGGACCTGGGAGTCGGTGGGCCGCTCCACCGACTTCGACGCCTAGGGCGCGCATGTGGAGTTCCTCTAACTCCATGGTGTTCGAATCGGTTGACTGACACACCTGAATGCCCATCAGGGCCATGGCAGTGTGGCTGATGTGGCGAGAGCTCCCCGCACCCACCGGTGCGGGGAGTTGTGGCTACCCCACAGTCCCGCACTAGCCAGGGAGTTCCTTCGATGGGTACCGACAACCACGCGCCCCGAGCCTTCGCCCCCGAGTCGGTGCTGGTCACCGGCCTCGGGGCGACCACCCCGCTCGGCGGCGACGTCCCCTCGACCTGGGCGGCGATGCTGGCCGGTGACACCGGCATCCGGCCGATCGGGGCCGACTGGGCCGCCGGGCTCCCGGTCCGGATCGCCGGGCAGCTCGCGGTCGAGCCGGCCGAGGTCCTCGACCGGGTGCTGGCCCGCCGGCTCGACCGCTGCGAACAGGTCGCGCTGATTGCCGCCCGGGAGGCCTGGGCCGACGCCGGCCGTCCCGAGGTGGACGGCGAGCGGCTGGCCGTGGTGATCGGCACCGGCACCGGTGGCGCGCTCACCATGCTCGGCCAGGACGACGTCCTGGAGGCCTCCGGCGTCCGGAAGGTCTCCCCGCACACCGTGCCGATGCTGATGGCCAACGGTCCGGCGGCCTGGGTCTCGATCGAACTCGGCGCCCGGGCCGGCGCACACACCCCGGTGAGCGCCTGCGCGTCCGGGGCCGAGGCGATCGCCCTCGGCCTGGACCTCATCCGGCTCGGCCGGGCCGACGTGGTGGTGGCGGGCGGCGCCGAGGCGTGCGTCTGCCCGCTGACCCTGGCCGGCTTCGCCCAGGCCCGGGCCCACTCGCTGCGCAACGACGAACCCGGCCGGGCCTCCCGGCCGTTCGACGTCGACCGGGACGGTTTCGTGATCGGTGAGGGCGCGGCCGTCGTCGTGCTGGAGCGGGCCGGCTTCGCCGCCGCGCGCCGGGCCCGCGCCCACGCCGTGCTGGCCGGCGCGGCCGTCACCTCGGACGCCCACCACATCACCGCGGCCGCCTCCGAGGGGCAGGTCCGGGCGATCCGCCGGGCGGTGGCCGAGGCGGGGCTGTCGCCGCTGGACATCGGGCTCGTCCATGCCCACGCCACCTCCACCCAGCTGGGCGACCTGACCGAGGCGGAGTCGGTCACCGCAGCGATCGGCGCCCACCCGGTGGTGACCGCCACCAAGTCGATGACCGGCCACCTCTTCGGTGCGGCGGGCGCGCTGGGGGCGCTCGCCTCGGTCCTCGCGCTGCGCGACGGGGTCGTGCCGCCCACCCGCAACCTGGAGCGGCAGGACCCGGGGGTCGGGCTGGACGTGGTCGCGGGGGCCGCGCGCCGGGGGCCGGTCGGGGCGGTGCTCAGCAATGCCTTCGGCTTCGGCGGGCACAACGCTTCGCTGGTGTTCACGCCCGCGCCGTGAGGGGGCGCCCGGGGTAGGGCCCGGTGCGGGGGCGGCGGGGGCGGCGG
>NZ_JZWY01001251.1:0-328 GCF_000966955.1 Streptomyces sp. NRRL S-495 | reverse complement strand
CGCCGCCGGCCAGGGCCAGCGAGCACTCGCCCGACCGCAGCGCCCGTACCGCGAGGTGCAGCGCCACCAGCGAGGACGAGCACGCCGTGTCCACGGTGACCGCCGCTCCCTCCAGACCGAGGGTGTAGGCCAGTCGGCCCGACGCGACGCTCCCGGTGTTGCCGGTCAGCAGGTGGCCGCCCTCGTCGGCGCCCTGTTCGAGAGAGGGCCCGTAGTCCATGGTCATCGCCCCGACGTAGACGCCCGTCGGGGTCCGCCGCAGGGTGGCCGGGGCGATCCCGGCCCGCTCCAGCATCTCCCAGGTGGTCTCCAGCAGCAGCCGCTGCTG
>NZ_JZWY01001250.1:0-652 GCF_000966955.1 Streptomyces sp. NRRL S-495 | reverse complement strand
AGATGCCGAAGAACTCCGCGTCGAACTCTGCCGCACCGGCGAGCGACCCCGCCTCCCGCTGGTAGTACCGGCCCGGCGTCCCCGGTGCGGGGTCGTACCGTCCGGCGGTGTCCCAGCCCCGGTCGTCGGGCAGCGCGGAGACGGCGTCGGCACCTGCCGACACCAGCTCCCAGAGTTCGTCGGGGCTGCCGACACCGCCGGGGTAGCGGCAGCCCATGCCGACGATCACCACGGGGTCGTCGTCCTCGGCCCGCCGCACCCGCTCGTCCGCGTCGGTGTCCCGGTCGGGCCGGTCGCCGCCGATCCGGACACAGAGGTACTCGGTCAGGGCCGCCGGGGTCGGGCAGTCGAAGACCACTGTCACCGGGATGCTCAGCGCCGTCGCCGCGCTCAGCCGGTTGCGCAGCTCCACCGCAGTGACGGAGTCGAATCCCAGGTCGAGGAAGGCCAGTTCGGCGGGGACCGGCTCGGACCGCCCGGTCAGCGCGGCGATCTCCTCGCCCACCAGCCGTGCCAGTGCGGCACGCCGCTCCGGTACGTCCAGTCCGGCCAGCTCCGCGCGGAACGCGGTGCCGGCATCCTGGCCACCGCCCGAGCCGTCCGCGCCGTTCGGTCCGTTCGCGTCCCCCGGGCCGCGCTCCGCGAGCGCCGC
>NZ_JZWY01001249.1:0-2377 GCF_000966955.1 Streptomyces sp. NRRL S-495 | reverse complement strand
CCCCCGGGCCGCGCCCCGCGAGCGCCGCCAGGACGGCCGCCGGCAGTTCCCGCACCCGGGCGTGCTGTTCGGCGGGCAGCACGTCCCGGTCCGGGGTGACACCGTGCACGTACAGGTCACCGAGCGAGGTCAGGAACCGGCCCGGACCACCCTGGTCGCGGCGCAGCGTGCCGAGGACGGCGGCCTGCGCACCGTGTTCCTCCGCGCAGTCCGTGAGGGCGGAGGTCAGCACGGTGTGCGGGCTGACCTCCAGCAGAACGCCGTACCCGTCCCGCAGCAGGGCTCCGGTCGCCTGGTGGAACCTGACCGTGTTGCGCAGGTTGCGGCACCAGTAATCGGCGTCGAGTACCGGGACGTCCAGTCGTCCCCCGGTCAGTCCGGAATAGTAGGGCAGATGCGGTGTGCGGGGCCGGATCGGTGCGAGGTCGGCGCGCATCCGGGGGAGGATCGCGTCGATGTGGGGGGAATGGGCGGCCAGGCCCACCGCGATCCGCCGTGCGTGCACCGCGTCCGAGGCCAGGTCGGCGAGGAGTTCGGCGGCGGCGTCGCGGTCGCCGGAGACGATCACGGACCGCGGGCCGTTGTGCGCGGCGACGACGAGGCGGCCGTCCCAGCGGCGCAGCCGCGGCTCGACCTCGTCGGCCGGGGCCAGCACCGAGACCATGTCGCCCTGCCCGGCCAGGGTCGCCTGGGCCTGGCTCCACAGGGCCACCACCCGCGCGGAGTCGTCCAGGGACAGCGCGCCGCAGACCGCGGCGGCGGTGACCTCGCCGACGCTGTGCCCGAGCACGGCCGCCGGTTCCACACCGTGGGACCGCCACAGAGCGGCCAGGGACACCGTCACGGCGAACAGCAGGGGCTGGACCACGTCGGCCCGGTCCCCGGCGGGTGCGCCGGGCGCGTCCGGGTCGCGGAGCACGTCGATCGGCGACCAGTCGACGAACGGTTCCAGTGCCTGCGCGCACGCGTCCATCCGGGCGCGGAACACGGTGGAGGTGTCCAGCAGGTCCACCGCCATCCGGGGCCACTGCGCGCCCTGTCCGGGGAACACGAAGGCGACCCGGCGGTCTGTCCCTGCGGCGCCCTCCACCAGGCCGGGCATGCTCCTGCCGTCGGCGAGCGCGCCCAGCCGCTGCAGGAACCCGTCCCGCCCGTCCGCCACCAGTGCCGCCCGCCGGCTCCCGTCGGAAGCGGTGCGCGCGAGGGTGACCGCGATGTCCTGGGGGCTCCAGTCGTCACGACCGGCCAGGTAGGCGTGCAGGCCGCGCGCGCCGGCCGCCAGCGACTCCTTGCCGCTGCCGGCCAGTGTCCACAGCAGCGGTGCTTCTGTACCGTCGGGGTGCGCCATCGTGTGTTCGGACTCCTTCACGGCGAGCAGGACCATCAGTCACCGGACCGTGGCGGGGCGCCCGCTCCTACGGGTCGCGCGCCGACCGGGACGCCTTCGTCGTGCCCGGCGTGTACCGCCACCGGACCTGCGACATCGATCTTGCCCAAGTCGCATAGCGGCCCGATAGCGCGGACCGCGACACGGCGCGGGTACGGGGAGCAAGCGGGCCGCGGAGCCGCTGGAGAGCCTCACGCACGCTGTTGCGCGGCCGAGCCCGAACTCGCCGCCCGGACCGTACGGGACGACTGGCTGCACCCCGGTGGCCTCGGCCCGGGCCCGCCCCCGGCGGCGGCCTCGTCGACCGCGAGACCTACCGGGCCGAATGAACCACGCCGATCCCCGGCCTCTACGCCAGTCCGCCGGGGCGCGTGATCACCGCGCAGGAGCGGTCGGAAAGCGACGGTGCGTTCCTGGACCACCTGCGCGCCCGGCCCGCGCGGATCCGGGAGGGACGGCAGTCCTGGCGGCAGTGAGAAGTCGATCCCGAGAGTGAGCGCGATCCCGATGCTGATCAGAGCCGCCTGGATGCCGACGGGCCGCTGCCGCCATGACGACCGACGCCCGGCCGGCGCGCTCATGGTTCGGCCGAAGTACCGGTGGCCCATCGGCCCCCGACCCGGGCGCACGGGTCGTGGTGCTCTGGGTTCGAGCCGTGAAGATTCCTCCCGGGCTGCGGCGCTGTGACCTACCGGGCCGAACCTAGTACTCGTTCTTGATGACGAAGAACGAACCGCGGATCGTCCCGGCGAGCTTGGACTTCTGGCGGGCGAACCTGAACCGCTGGGCGAGTTCCGCCGGGACCTCCATTCCCTCCGAGAGTTTGAATCCGACCGCCCGCTTCTTGGCGTCCTCGACGGTGTACATCACATTCACCGACAGGCCGCTCTCGTAGAAGACATAGGCCATCCTGATGCCCTCGACCTCGAAGGCCGTGGCTTCGAGGGGCCGGGACGCGATGGCGATCTCGCGTTCCTCCAGAAGGATCCG
>NZ_JZWY01001248.1:0-2660 GCF_000966955.1 Streptomyces sp. NRRL S-495 | reverse complement strand
CCTCCAGAAGGATCCGGTGCACCCGGTCGACGACCTCGGCGGCGTCCTGCGCGGGCTCCACCGTGAAGACGTGGCCGTACTTGTTGTGGAAGTACCGGGCCTCGTTCGCCCGCAGGCCGGCGAGTGCGTCCGCGACGGGGGACGACTCCAGGCCGACGGTCGACACGGTCTCGAAGTCCACGGTGTAGGTCATGGCGGGTTCCTCCACAGGGGCACGGGCAGGGCACGGGCAGGGGCATGGCACGGGTACGGGCACGGGTACGGGCACGAACGGGCGGGGGCCTTCCGGGCGGTGATCCTATGCCGCGGGCCCAGCGGCGGCGGGCCCACCGGGCCCAGGAGGAGGCGTGTTTCCGTCCCGCGGCGTCACGCTGCCGACGTCCGTCGCCGATCAGGTGAGAACGAGTCGATCTCCGCGGGTGCGTCCGGCCGGGATCGGCCGGGGGCGGCCGGCGCTGGTGGGGTGGGAGAGACGTGCGGTGACCCCGTCACCGGAAAGCCACCGGAAGGGATTGCCCCGCGGTTGCCCCTGGTTCATCCATGGTTCCCACGCCCGTCGACGTCTTCCTCCCGAACAGGCGACGGCCGCCCCTCCGCAGGTCCGAATTCCGTTCGGGATTGTGGCCGCATCACGGTCATCCTGTTTGACGACGAAACATCCCGGCTCCTACCGTCCGCCCAAGTTCTTCTTCACCAGTCAGCGGCTCGGGGGGCGGCTCGACGTCTCCTGGGAGACCCTTCCGGGAGTTCCGATGCATACCGTCCGAAGACTCTCCCCTTTCATCGGCGCGGCCCTGGCCGTACCCCTGCTGGCCGCCGGCCTCGTCACCTCGGCGGCACCGGCCTCGGCGGCACCGGCCTCGCCCTCCGCCTCGGGAAGCGGAGCCCCCGCCCTCGTGGAGAACTACGTCCACCCGGGTGCCGCGAGCATCCTCGCGGACCGGCACATCACCGTCAGGTCGGGCGACGGGCACATCCAGCTCGTCGACTGCACGGCCGGTTCGAACCTGTTGCGCCTGTTCAGCCGGGCCGCGACGCCCAGCGAGACGTGCTTCAGGATCACCGGAGCGACCGGGAGCCTCCAACTGGAGATCCCCAAGGTCTACTCCATCAAGGGCGACGCCGACCACTCGGTCACCGCCACCTTCACCAGCGACGGCAACCCCGTGTACGTCGGGGTGCCCAGGAACGCCTGGACCCAGGTCGGCGAGGGCAACCCCGGCGGCAGCAGCACCACCCTGCTGGAGCTCAACGCCTCGGCCGGCCCGGCGGTCCCCGACGAGTTTCCGCCCGCGGCCGTCGCCAAGGTCACGATCGGCCGCCCGGGCTTCGGCGCGCGGTCGTGCACCGGCAGCTTCGTCGACCAGTCCTGGATCCTCACCGCCGCCGGCTGCTTCGCCGGCGTGACCGCGCCGCTGGACCGGACCCGCGTCATCACGCCCAACCAGAACGTCGCCGTGGACCGGATCGTCCCCCACGGCGAGCGCGACCTCGTGATGCTCCGTCTGGCCACCCCGATCCCGACCACGTTCACCCTCCAGGTGGGGACAGCCCCGGCGACGGCCGGCGGCCGCGCGACCTACGTCGGTCTGGGACGGTCCGCCACCGACTGGATGCCGTCCAGGGCCCACGAGAGCTGGCACACGGTCGCCGCCGTCGGCGGCACCACCGTCGACACCGTGCCCGTGGGCACCGGCGCCGCCGCCCCCCTCTGCCCGGGTGACGCCGGCGCACCACTGATCCGCGACAACGAGGACTCGTACGAGCTCTTCGCCATCGCCAGCGGTTCCTGGCAGGCCGGCTGCGTCGGCGTGCCCGCGAGCGAGACCCGCTCCGGTGTGACCGCCACCCGCGTCGACGACGTGGCCGGCTGGGTGCAGCAGGTCCGGGCGACCACACCGGGCCGCAAGCTCCAGGCCCTGGTCACCAGCGGCGCCGGCCTGTTCCACGCCACCCGTCTGAGCGACGGCGCCTGGACGCCGTACGAGGACGTCCAGGCCCAGGCCGGCGACATCGGCGGGATCCGGACCATGGGCACCGCCGACGTCCGCGGCACCACCCACGTCGTCGCCCTCGGCGGGGACGGCCGCCTCCACCACGCCGCACGCGCCCTCGACGGCAGCTGGAGCGCCTTCACCGACGTCAATCGGGACGCCGGGAACCTCACCAACGTCACCCGGATAGCGGTCGCCGCCGTCGGGGACGACATCCAGGTCGTCGTCCTCGCCGGGGGGATCCTGTACGAGAGCCTCCGCTACACCTCCGGGGGCGGCTGGTGGGCCGGCTTCTCCGCCGTGCTCCCCGGGGCCGGTGCCCTCACCGACATCACCGCCCTCGCCGTCGCCGGGGACGGCACCACCACGCACATCGCCGTCAGCGCCGGCGGCCACGTCCACTGGACCAGCCTCGACCGGAACGGCACCACGGGGCCGTGGAGTTCGGTCGAGGCCCAGGCCGGTACTCCCGGCCGCGTCACCGCCCTCGCCCTGGCCTTCCAGCAGGACGGCCTGAACCTCGCCGTCGTCACCGACACCGGTGCCCAGTTCCACGCCCTCCACTCCCCCGGCGGCGCCTGGCAGCCCTTCCGGCCCCTGAGCGCCGTGTTCCCCGGGGTCCGCGCGACCTCGATCAGCCTCGCCGCCCCCGCGCCCGACGAGGCC
>NZ_JZWY01001247.1:0-2722 GCF_000966955.1 Streptomyces sp. NRRL S-495 | reverse complement strand
ACGAACGGAAGGCCGTCACCCTCGGGTGGCGGCCTTCGGTCGTTCCCGGGGCGGGCGGGCGGGCGCGGTTCGGTCGGCCGGTCCGGGTTGAGTTGGGTTGGGTTGGGCCGACGGGCGCGGCTCGGCCGACGGGCGAGGTTCAGCCGACGGGCCCGGTGAACCGGTGGCCGCACGGGGCGGTCCAGCCGCCCCGAGGCAGCGTCGACAGCCTCTCGACCCGGCCACGGTCCTCGGGCCCCTCCGGCGTGTAGACCGCCACGTACGCCTCCGGCACCCCCGGAATCGTCAGGTACGTCGCGTTCAGCCGCATCACCCCCACCTGCGGATGCCGGAACACCTTCAGCGCCGTCCGCCGCGTCGACACCTCCTGCCTGGCCCACAGCTCCCGGAACTCGGCGCTCGCCCGCAGCAGCGACCGCACGTACTCCTCCCAGAGCGGCTCCCCGACGTGCTTGCCGTACGCGCCGCGCAGCACCGCGACCATCTGCGGCAGTTGCTCGGCCCGGTTCAGGAAGGGATTGCAGCACTCCGGGCTGGTGACCGTGCACCAGAGGCTGTTGAACCAGCTGTCGCCCGTGCGGGGCCGGCTTGTGGCGAACAGCGCCTCGTAGGCGGAGTTCCAGGCCAGCACGTCGAACCGGCTGTTGGAGACGGCGGCCGGCAGTGGCGCCAGCGCGTCCAGGATCACCTGGGTCGACGGGTCCAGCACCGGTGGGTCCGGGTGCGCCGACGGGCGGACCGCCACCCCGGCCAGCCGGAACAGGTGCTCGCGCCCGGTCGCGTCCAGCAGCAGCACCCGGGCCACCGCCGTCAGCACCTGCGCGCTGGCGTTGATCGGACGCCCCTGCTCAAGCCACGTGTACCAGGTCACCCCGACGCCGGCGAGCTGGGCGACCTCCTCGCGGCGCAGCCCGGGGGTGCGGCGGCGCAGGCCGGGCGGCAGGCCGACGTCCTCGGGGGAGACCCGGGCGCGGCAGGCGCGCAGGTACTCGGCCAGCTCGGTGCGGCGCCGGTCGCGCTGGGTGGGGACGGCGGGGACGGCGGGGGTGGGCTCGACGGTGCCAGGGGTGTCCACGACGGTCATACCCGCCATCGTGCCGCAGCCCGGTGGGGCGCAACAGGTGCTGCCAGTACCAGGATCCGCAGGCTCTAACCACTGGTACCAGGATCCGGCGAGGCTCGATCCATGACCGATCTCCAGACCCGACGCGGCCCGGTCCGGACCGCCCCGCCGACCGGCGCGGCCGGTGCCGGGACCGCCCCATCGACTGGCGCGGCCCGTGCCGCCAGGCCCGGACCGCTGCTCGCGCTCGTCCTCGGCGGCCAGTTCATGGCCGTGCTCGACACCGCCATCGTCAACGTCGCCGTGCCGACCATCCGCACCGACCTGCACGCCTCCGGCGCGGCCCTCCAGTTCGTGGTGGCCGGCTACACCATCGCCTACGCCGTGCTGCTCATCACCGGCGCCCGGCTCGGTGCCCGGTACGGCTACAGCCGGCTCTTCCAGTCCGGCCTGGCCGCCTTCACCGCCGCCTCGCTGGCCTGCGGGCTCGCCCCCGCCACCGGCTGGCTGATCGGCTTCCGGCTGCTCCAGGGCGCCGGGGCGGCCCTGATGGTGCCCCAGGTGATGAGCATCATCCAGCGGACCTTCACCGGCCGGGCCCGGATCCGGGCCCTCGGCCTCTACTCGGCCGTGCTCGCCGGCGGCATCGCGGCCGGCCAGGTGCTCGGCGGCGTGCTGGTCAGCGCGGACCTGTTCGGCGCCGGCTGGCGCCCGGTCTTCCTGGTGAACCTGCCGATCGGGCTGGTGCTGCTCGCCGCCGGGGCCCGGCTGCTGCCCGATCTGCCCGGCGACCGGGAGCGCGGCTTCGACCTGCCCGGCCTGCTGGTGCTCGGCGCCGCCCTCGGCCTGCTGGTGGTCCCGCTCGTGCTCGGCCACGAGCTCGGCTGGCCGCTCTGGGGCTGGGTGCTGCTCGGCGCGAGTGCGCTGATGTTCGCCCTGTTCGCGGTCGTCGAGCGGCGGATCGCGCGGCGCGGCGGACAGCCGCTGATCAACGGACGCGTCCTCGGCGCGGCCGGTCTGCTGCCGGCCGTCGGCGCGGTGTTCATGATCATGCTGGCCTTCGCGGGCTTCATGTTCTCCTTCGCCCTGCACCAGCAGGCCGGGCTCGGTCGGAGCGCCCTGCGGGCCGGGCTCTGCTCCGCGCCGATCGCGGTCGGCTTCGGCGCCGCCAGCCTGTACTGGCAGCGGCTGCCCCGGCGCCTGCACGGCGTCCTGCCGACCCTCGGCACCGGCCTGCTCGCCGTCGGCTACCTGGTGCTCGGCCGGCTGTTGGGCGACGGGTCCGGGGTCGGCGCGGGGCCGCTGCTGCTGACCGCCGTCCTCGGGCTGCTCGCGGGCTGCGCCTACGCGCCGCTGTTCGGCAGGGCGCTCGCCCGGGTGGCCCCCGCCGACGCGGCGGACGCCAGCGGGCTGGTGGTCACCGCCGTCCAGCTCGGCCAGGTGATCGGGATCGCGCTGCTCGGCTCGGTGTTCCTCGGCGCGGTGGACCTGCCGGCGTCCGCCCGGGGGTCGGGGCACGCGCTGCTGGTGCTGGTGACCACGGTCGCCATCGGCGGGGTCGTCGCGCTCGCCGCCGGCTTCGCCGCCAGGGCGGGGCGGGAGGAGAAGCGGGAGGGGCGTCGGGAGGGGCGTCGGGAGGCGGGGGAGGAGGGGTAGGGC
>NZ_JZWY01001246.1:0-890 GCF_000966955.1 Streptomyces sp. NRRL S-495 | reverse complement strand
AGGCGCCACCGGGCTGTTCGCCGCCGCCGACGCGCGGGTCGGGCACTGGCGGCCGGGCTGGGGCACGGTGGGCGCCGCACTGACCGTCCTGGTCGACCTGCTCCTCCTGCGGGCCGCCGACGACCTGCGCGACCTGCCGTACGACCGGCGCCACAACCCGTCCCGCCCGCTGGCGCGCGGCGCCGTACTGCCGCGCGACCTGTACCTCCTGTCCGGCGCCGGGGCCGCGTTCCTGCTCCTCCTGAACGCCGGCAACCGGGCCGCCCTGCTGCTGATCGCCGCCCAACTCGTCTACACCACACTGCTGGTGGGCGCCGAGCTGCGACTGGGGTGGCCGCGCGGCGATGCCGTCGTCACCGGCGTCCTGCTGAGCTCCCCGGTCCAGGTGCTGCTCAACCTCTACCTGTACGCGGTGTTCCTGCACGACACCGGGCTGGACGGCGACACGGTCGCGCGGGCCGGGAAGCACGTGCTGCCGCTGCTGGCGGTGATCATGCTGGCCGCCACCCACCACGAACTGGTCCGCAAGGTGGTCCGCGAGCCGGGCGCGCACGAGCGCACCTATGTCCGGGTCTTCGGCCTGCGCAGGACCGTTGCGCTCGCGCTCGGCTCCGCCGCCGCGTCCGCCGCGGTGTCGCTGGCGGTGCTGCGGCCGTGGGAGGGCGGACCGGCCGGGTGGGGCTGGCTGGCGCTGCTGCCGGTCGCCGTCGCCGCCCTCGCCGCCCGCCGCTTCAGCCGGACCGGGGCGGCCCGCTGGCCCGTCGGGGCCGTGGTCGGCTACCTGCCGGCCGTGTTCCTCTGCCATCTGCTGATCGGCCTGGGGGGCACTGCGTGAGGACGGAGAACCTGTACATCGCCGGCCTGGCCTCCCAGGTGCCCCGGCGGTGGCC
>NZ_JZWY01001245.1:0-2807 GCF_000966955.1 Streptomyces sp. NRRL S-495 | reverse complement strand
CGGCGGTGGCCGGTCACCGAGGCGGTCGCGGCCGGCCGGCCCGGTGCGGCGGAGGCGCTCGCCGCCGGCTGGACCAGCATCGCGATCGCCGACGACACACCCGCCCCCGAACTGGCCGCGGAGGCGGGCCGGCTGGCCCTCAAGCGGTCCGGCCTGGCGGCCGAGGACGTGTGCCTGGTCCTGCACAGCGGCACCTACCACCAGGGCCCGGAGGGCTGGTACGCCGTCAACTACGTGCAGGACCAGGTCCTCGGCACGGCGGCGCCGGCGATCGGCCTGGACCAGGGCTGCACGGCGATGCTGGACGGCGCCCGCCTCGCGTACGGCTACCTCACCCACGCCCCGGAGGGGTCGGCCGTCCTGGTGACGGCGGCCGACAACTTCGGCACCCCGGCGGGCGACCGGTTCACCTACGCGGACGGCTGGGCCACCGGACGCGGATCGGTCCTGGGGGACGCCGGCTGTGCGGTCCTCCTGTCGGCCACCCCGGGTCCGCTGCGGATCCGCTCGCTCGTCCACTCCTCGATCTCCGCCTGGGAGCGGCTGTACCGGGGCGACGAGCAGATGTTCCCACCGGCCGCGACCGGCGGCACCCGGATGCCGCTGGGCCGCCGGATGGCCGACTACGCCGACAGCTTCCCGGACCGGGACCTGCGCCAGAGCATGGCCCGGCAGCTGATGGAGACCCGCACCGCCCTGGCCCGCCAAGCGATCGAGGAGGCGGGCCTCACCTCGGCCGACATCACCCGGGTCACCCATGTGTTCACCGGCAACCCCCGGTACCTGGAGGGCCTGCTGCGTCCACTGGGCATCGACCCCGCGCGCGGCATGCTCGACCTGGGCCGCACCCTGGGGCACGTCGCGGCGTGCGACCAGTTCCTCTCCCTGGACCACCTGGTGGAGAGCGGCGAGATCGGCCCCGGTGACCACGTCCTGCTCACCGGCAACGGCGCCGGGATCTCCCTGGCGAGCGCCGTGGTCGAGGTCCTGGAGCGCCCCGGCTGGTGACGGCGCCGGAGCGCCGTACCCTGCCGTGCTCTGCCGTGCCCTGCCCCGCCCCGGCGGCAGCCGGGCCGGGGCACTCCGCTCAGCGGGTGGGGCCTCCCCGCCGGGTCACGTGAGTCACCGGCGTCACAGTGCGGCGGTGACGGCGGCCTCGGCATGGATGCGGGTGGTGGGGAAGACCGGGACGGCGCTGTCGTCGGGCCCCACCAGGAGTTCGATCTCGGTGCAGCCGAGGATCACGCCCTCCGCGCCCTCCGCGACCAGCTCGGCGATCACCCGGCGGTACTCCGCGCGGGAGTCCTCACGGACCACCCCTAGGCACAGCTCCTGGTAGATCACCCGGTGCACCAGGGCCCGGCCCGCCCGGTCGGGGACGAGGACGTCCAGACCGTGGGAGGCCAGCCGGTCCCGGTAGAAGTCCTGTTCCATGGTGAAGGCGGTGCCGAGCAGCCCGACCCGGGTCACCCCGGCGGCCAGGACCGCCGCGGCCGTCGCGTCGGCGAGGTGCAGCAGCGGGACGGACACCGCGTCGGCCACCTGGTCGGCGACCTTGTGCATGGTGTTGGTGCAGATCAGCAGCAGCTCCGCGCCCGCCGCCTCGACCGCGCGGGCGGCATCGGCGAGCAGTCGGCCCGCCGCCTCCCACTCCCCGGCGGCCTGGAGCCGCTCGACCTCGGCGAAGTCCACCGAGTAGAGCACACACTTGGCGGAGTGCAGGCCGCCCAGCCGGTCCCGGGTGAGTTCGTTGAGGAGGCGGTAGTAGGTCGCGGTGGATTCCCAGCTCATACCGCCCAGCAGGCCTATGGTCTTCATCGCGCCACTCTGCCACGGTCGTCGAGGAGGCGGCGAACCGGACCGTGGGCGGACGGTCGGCGTCCATGACCGGAAAGGAAGCATTGTCACCCTATTCACCCCTGGGAGTGATTTATGTCGTTTCATGTATCCGACGGTGATTATGATCCACTTTCTGTGACTGAGCGTCAGAACTTCTCGAACACCGACCATGCGGGCCATGGCACGGCCGACCGAACCACCCAGGTGGTCGTCCTCGGCGCGGGCCCGGCGGGCCTGGTCCTCGCCAATCTGCTGCACCGGGCCGGCATCGACTGCGTCGTCCTGGAACGCGCCGACCGGGCCCGCTTACACAGCCGGGCCAGGGCCGGCTTCCTCGCCGAGAACACCGTCCGGACCCTGGACCGGCACGGCCTCGCCGAGGGCCTGCGCCGCCACGGCCGACCCCACGCCACCTGCGAGTTCCGCACCGACGACGGCAGCTTCCGCCTCGACTACGCCCGGCTCGGCCGCGGCGAGCGCCACACCGTCTACCCGCAGCAGTACCTCGTCGCCGACCTGCTCACCGCCTTCCTGGACGCCGGCGGGCAGATCCGGTTCGGCACCGAGGCGCTGCGGGTGCTGGACGCCGACGGCGACCGCCCGACCGTCGAGGCGCGCGGGCCCGACGGGGAGCCCCTCCGCTGGCGGGCCCGGTACGTCGCCGGCTGCGACGGCCGGCACGGCGCCGCCCGCCGCTCGCTGCCGCCCGGCACGGTCGTCCACCGCCACGACCACGGCCTGTCCTGGCTGGGCCTGCTGGTCGCGGCACCGCCCAGCCTGGACGCGGTCGGCTACGCGGTGCACGAGCGCGGCTTCGCCGGGCACATGGCCCGCACCTCCGACATCACCCGCTACTACCTCCAGTGCGAACGCGGCACCGTGCCCGAGGACTGGGACGAGGACCGCGTCTGGCACGAACTCGACCTGCGGATGCGCGCCGCGGAACACGGCCCGCTGCACCGGGGGAG
>NZ_JZWY01001244.1:0-244 GCF_000966955.1 Streptomyces sp. NRRL S-495 | reverse complement strand
CCGCTGCACCGGGGGAGTGTCGTCTCGCGCACCGTCGTCGATCTGGAGAGCGACGTCGTCGAACCGCTGCGCCACGGCGCCCTGCTGCTCGCGGGCGACGCCGCGAGCATGCCCACCCCCTCGGCGGCCAAGGGCGCCAACCTCGCGGTACTGGAGGCGGAGCTGCTCGCCGCCGCCCTGGTCGACGAACTCGCCCACGGCGACGGCCGCGCCCTGGCCGACTACTCCCGGCGCTGCCTGGAAT
>NZ_JZWY01001243.1:0-685 GCF_000966955.1 Streptomyces sp. NRRL S-495 | reverse complement strand
GCCTGGAACACATCTGGCGCGCCATGGAGTTCTCGCACTGGATGGTCCGGCTGCTGCACGCGGCGCCCACCCCGCAGGGCGTCCCGTCGGGCTTCGACGCGGGACTCCGCCGCGCCCGGCTGGAGGCGCTGCGCACCTCGCGCGCCCAGCGGGACTGGTTCGCCGAGAACTACGTCGGCCTGTGAGCGACACCCCTTCCCGGGCCCAGCACCTCCCCGAGCCCCGACGGCTCCCCGAGCCCCGACGGCTCCCCGAGCCCCGACAGCTCTCAGAGCCCCGACCGCTCACCGATCCCCGTCGGCCCATCGAGCAGCACCGGCCGCCGGCGCACCGCACCGAGGACATCCCTGCCATGACCACTCCCGCCATGACCGCCACTCCTGCGCCCGCCACTGTCGCGCCCGACAGTGCCCACGACAGCGCCGACGACAGCACCCGCCTGCGCGCGGCCGCCGACTTCGTCCGCCGCCACGACACCGCCACCCTCCTGCCGCTCCTCCTCCCCGGCCTCGACGGCACACAACTCCACTCCCTCACCCGCCACTTGTCGTTCGCGCACGCCGCCCTGCTGGTGTTCCCGCCCGACCCGGCGACCCTGCGCGCCGACCTCGCCGCCTGCGGCCTGGCCGCCGACACCCCGGCGCTCCCCAGCTCCGTCGTCCGCGACCGGCTCGCCGCCCGGCAC
>NZ_JZWY01001242.1:0-996 GCF_000966955.1 Streptomyces sp. NRRL S-495 | reverse complement strand
ATCCTGCGCCCCGAGGTGCGGGCGGCGGACGGCACCTGCCGCGCGGTCGAGGTGTTCGCGCTGACCGTCGTACCGGGCTCGGACCTGGGGCCCGTCGCCGAGCACGAGCGGGCCCACCAGCACGAGGCACACCTCGCCTTCGAGGTCCTGCGCCCGGAACCGCTGCTCCTGCGCGGACTGTGCGCCCTGCTCGCCGACCAGGGCGCCGCCCCCGACGGCGGCGGCTACAACCCGCACGAGAACGGCACCGTCCTCTACTTCACCGCGCCCGCCTCCTCCCTGGCCGGCTACCGGCGGGTGGAGCTGTACGCGCCGGGCGACCATCGCGACGTCCTGACCGGTCACTTGGCCGGTCACCTGGTCGGTCACTTGGCACAGAGCGCCCCGCCACCCGTCCGGCCGCCGGCACGCCCGCCGACCAGCCTGCCGAAACGCTCCTGCGCCTGCTGACGGGGGCCTGGGCCACCCAGGCCCTGGCGGCCTGTGCCCGGCTGCGCCTGGCCGACGCCGTCCCGCCGGGGGAGCCGATCGACCGGGCCGCCCTGGCCCGCCGCACCGGCACCCACCCCCGCGCCCTGGCCACCCTGCTGCGCTACCTCGCCATGCTCGGCGTGGTGACGGAGGAGGGGGAGCGCGTCCGCCTCACCGAGGTCGGCGCCCTGCTCCGCGAGGACGCCCCGGCCTCGATGCGGCCGCTCGCCCTGATGTACGGCGGGCCGTTCTACCGCTCCTTCGGCGCCCTCGACCACACCGTGCGCACCGGAGAGACCGCCTTCGACCACCTGTACGGCGAGAACCACTTCGACCACTTCGCCCGCGACCCCGAACTCGCCGACCTGTTCGACCGCTCGATGGCCGCCAGCACCCGGATGTTCGACCCCGTCCCCGCCCACCCGGCGCTCGCCGCCGCCGCCGCCGCGCGGCCGGAGGGCGGCACCGTCGTCGACGTCGCGGGCGGCAACGGCGAACTCCTCGCCCGGGTCCTCACCGCCCACC
>NZ_JZWY01001241.1:0-350 GCF_000966955.1 Streptomyces sp. NRRL S-495 | reverse complement strand
CGCCCGCTTCACGTGAGTGGTCGCCACGGATCACACACTAACGCAACTAATTGTAACCAGATGGTGGACGATCACCTGCCGGACCGCCTTGACGGCAATTCGGCCACTCCTGACCCTCCCCCAGCCTTCGCCCGGGGGTGCCCTATCGCGGGCAATCCAATTCCTCCCCGGCCCCAAGACCGGGGCTTCCTTGGAGGCATCCGATGAACGAACACGCCCCGCAGCGCAGGGCGCACGGTATCCGCCTCGTGCGGTACGCCATGGCGGCCACGGCCACCGCCGGGCTCGCCCTGACCGCCCTCGCCCCGGCCCCGGCCGCCGCCGCCCCTCGGCCGGACTCCGTGCAGCAG
>NZ_JZWY01001240.1:0-2825 GCF_000966955.1 Streptomyces sp. NRRL S-495 | reverse complement strand
GCCGCACCTACACCGCCGGGGTCGGCGACCTGGCCACCGGGGCCCGGGTCCCGGTGGACGGGCAGATCCGGGCCGGCAGCAACACCAAGACCTTCGTCGCCGTCGTCGTCCTGCAACTGGTCGCCGAGGGCAGGGTCGGACTCGACACGGCCGTCGACACCTACCTGCCGGGCCTGGTGCGCGGCGACGGCTTCGACGGCCGGAACATCACCGTTCGCCAGCTGCTCCAGCACACCAGCGGCCTGCCCGACTACATGGACGCCCCGGCGCTGGCCGACTTCACCACCATCCAGTACCGCTGGTTCGAGCCGCGCGAACTCCTCGACGGGGCCCTGGTCCAGCAGGCGCGGTTCCCCGCCGGGAGCAGCTGGGAGTACAGCAACACCAACTACCTGGTGGCCGGCCTGCTGATCCAGAAGGTTACCGGCCGCCCGTTCGGCGAGGAGGTCACCAAGCGCGTGATCGACCGGATCGGCCTGCGCCACACCTACGTGCCGGCCGCCGGGGAGACCGCCCTCCGCGAGACCCATCCGCACGGCTACCTGCGCACCGCCCCGGACGCGCCGCTGGTCGACTACACCGCGATGGATGCCTCGATGGCCTGGGCCGCGGGGGCGGTGGTGTCCACCAACACCGACCTCAACAGCTTCTACGGCGCGCTGCTGGCGGGTCGGCTGCTGCCCGCCGCCCAGCTCGCCGAGATGCGCAGCACCGTCCCGGCCGAGCTGCTGGGCGACGGGGTCCGCTACGGGCTGGGGATCCAGAGCAGGCCGCTGACCTGCGGCGGCCTCGTCTGGGGCCACGGCGGCACCTCCCCCGGCTACCGGACCCGGGGCGGCGTCACGGAGGACGGCCGGGCCGTGAACATCACCGTCACCACGATCCCGGACGCGCCCACCGGCAAGCGGCTGACCGACGCGGTCGACGCGGCCCTCTGCCGCTGACACCCGGCAGGTTCCGGGGTCGAGCACCGTTGGTGTGAAGGGCAGTCGGGAGCGGATCGCGCGGGAGCAGTACGCGCGGTCCGCTCCCGCCGTGCCGGGCCCGGTGCGACGGGAGCGGACCACGGTGCGCGGTGCGCGGCACCCGGCACCCGGCACCCGGCACCCGGACGGCGGCCGTCAGGCGGAGGTGGAGAGCGCCAGCGCCACCTCCCGCCACTGGTCGAGTTCGCGCCGCACCAGCTCCAGCTTCGCCTCGACGCGCTCGACCGCGTCCGCGCCCAACTGGAGGCGCAGCGGCGGCTCGGCGACCTCGGTGAGGTCGACCACGGCCCTCGCGGCCTTCGCCGGGTCGCCCGGCTGGTGGCCGTCGTAGCGGACCAGCGCCTCGCGCACCGGTCCCGCGCCCTCGGCGTAGTCGGCGATCGAGGCCGGCTCGGTCCGCAGGCTGGAGCCGCCCAGGAAGTCGGTGCGGAATCCGCCCGGCTCGACGATCGTCACCCGGACCCCGAGCGGGGCGAGCTCGCCGTGCAGTGCCTCGGAGATGCCTTCGAGGGCGAACTTCGAGGCGCCGTACAGGCCCGTCGCCGGGGCGGTGGCGAAGCCGCCGACGGAGCCGATGTTCAGGACGTGCCCGGACCGCTGGTCGCGCAGGGTCGGCAGCGTCGCCCGCAGGGTGTTGAGCACGCCGAACACATTGACGTCGAACAGGTCCCGGGCGGCCCGGTCCGAGGTCTCCTCGATCGCGCCGACGAGGCCGTAACCGGCGTTGTTGACGACGACGTCGATCCGGCCGAACCGGGCCAGGCCCGCCTCCACCGCGATCGCCAGTTGCCCCGGCTCGGTCACGTCCGCGTCCACCGCCAGCAGGCCGTCCGGCCTGTCCGGGTACGCCGCGAGCACCGCCGACGCGTCCCTCGCGGTGGCGATCACGCCGTGCCCCCGGTCCAGCGCCTCCCGGACGATCGCCGCGCCGAGCCCCCGCGATGCGCCGGTGACGAACCAGATACTCATTCTTCTCCCCGTTCCGATGAGCCGATGGCCTGATGAGCCTGCGACCCGATGAGCCTGTGACCCGATGGGCTGATGCCCCTCCGGGTCGATGCCCCGACGCTAGGTCCTAGAGTCGGGTCTAGATCAACAGCGGTACGAGGGGGATGCGTGGACCTGAGCATCGGTGAGGTGGCGCAGCGCAGCGGGCTCAGCGTGCACGCGCTGCGCTTCTACGAGCGGGAGGGCCTGTTCGCCAACCCGGTGCGCCGCCTGTCCAACGGCCGCCGGGTCTACCACGAGGAGGACCTGGAGTGGCTGGCGATCTGCACCCGGCTGCGTTCCTCCGGCATGTCCCTGGCGGACATCCGCCAGTACATCCAGCTGGCCCGCCAGGGCCCGGGCAATGAACACGAACGGCTCGACCTGCTGCGCCGGCACCAGGACCACGTGGAGGCACAGGTCCGGGAACTCCAGGGCACGCTCGACGTGATGCGGGCCAAGGTGCGGATCTACGAGGCCCACCTCGCCCGCGGCGAGGCCGACCGCCTCTGGAACCCGTCCTACTCGGCCACTCCCACCCCCGGCCCTGCCTGCGGATGACGTCGGCCGGGCAGGGGCGGCTCGGCGGGCAGAGGGCGACGGTCCCCGCACCGAGGGTGAGGGCTGTGGTGGGGGCCACCCGGGCGGGCGCGGCTCCGTCACGGGCGGGGCGGGGGGTGGTTACGGGGTGTCGACCGTGTGCGCGGGCTCACAGGGCGAGGGGTGTGGTGCGGGCCACCTTGGGGCCATATTCGATCTTGAAAATATGGACATTTGCCTTCAAATCACCCCATTTTAGTGATCGTTACGGCCGGTAACCCACCCCTGACCTCGCTAAACCTACGAATCCTT
>NZ_JZWY01001239.1:0-815 GCF_000966955.1 Streptomyces sp. NRRL S-495 | reverse complement strand
TCACGCCCAGGGAGCGCCAGAGTTCGGCGAGGGAGACCATGACGGCGAACAGCACGGGCTGCACGACGTCGACCCGGTCGAGCGCACCCTCGTTGTCGTCGCGGACCACGTCGAGCAGCGACCAGCCGTCGGCGAAGGGCTCCAGCGCGGCGGCGCACTCGGCCATCTTCTCCGCGAACACGGGCGAGAAGTCGAGGAGTTCACGCGCCATGCCGATCCACTGCGAACCCTGACCCGGGAACACGAACACCGTCCCGGTCGGGGCGGTCCGGCCGGTCAGGACTCCGGCGGAGCTGCCGGTGGAGACGAACTCCTGGAGCCGCTCGGTGAGTTCGGCGGCACTGCGGCCGAGGACGACGGCCCGGTGGTCGAACAGGGCGCGGCCGGCGGTCAGGGTGAACGCGACGTCGCGCGCGCCGGGTTCGGTCCCGTCGGTGATCCGCTCCAGCAGATGCGCGGCCTGCTCGGTCAGCGCGGCCTCGGTCCGGGCGGACAGCACCCACGGCAGTGCGCCGCCGCCCGGGCCCGTCGAACCCTCCGGCTCCTCGCCGGGCGCGGCGGCCGGCTCGGGCGCGGCTTCCAGGATGACGTGCGCGTTGGTGCCGCTGTAGCCGAAGGAGGACACGGCGGAGCGGCGCGGCCGGTCCACCTCGGGCCACGGCCGGTTCTCCTCCAGGAGCCTGACCTCGCCGGCGGTCCAGTCGACGAACCGGGTCGGCTCGTCCACGTGCAGGGTGCGCGGCATCACGCCGTGGCGCATCGCCTGGACCAGCTTGATCACGCCCGCGACCCCGGCGGCGGCCTGGGTGTGGCCC
>NZ_JZWY01001238.1:0-381 GCF_000966955.1 Streptomyces sp. NRRL S-495 | reverse complement strand
CGAGGCGCTCCAGCACCAGCACGCCGACGCCCTCGCCCCAGCCGGTACCGTCCGCGGCCGTCGCGTAGGACTTGCAGCGGCCGTCGGCGGCGAGCCCCCGCTGACGGGAGAACTCGACGAAGACGCCCGCGGTCGACAGCACCGTCACCCCGCCCGCCAGCGCCAGCGTGCACTCGCCCTCGCGCAGCGACTGCACCGCCTGGTGCAGGGCGACCAGCGAGGAGGAGCACGCCGTGTCCACCGTGACGGCCGGACCCTGGAGCCCCAGGTGGTAGGAGACCCGCCCGGACACCAGACTGCCGACGCTGCCGCCGCCGGGGTCGTAGTCGTGGTGGAACGACCCGGCGAAGACACCGGTCCGGGTGCCCTTCAGGGTCTGCG
>NZ_JZWY01001237.1:0-1310 GCF_000966955.1 Streptomyces sp. NRRL S-495 | reverse complement strand
CTTCAGGGTCTGCGGGTTGATCCCGGCGCTCTCCAGCGCCTGCCAGGACGCCTCCAGCATCAGCCGCTGCTGCGGATCGATGCCGTGCGCCTCGCGCGGGGTGATCCCGAAGAACGCCGGGTCGAAGTCGGCGGCGTCGTGCAGGAATCCACCGGAGCGGGTGTAGGTCCGCCCGCTCTTCCCCGGCTCCGGGTCGTACAGGGCGTCGACGTCCCAGCCGCGGTCGGCCGGGAACTCGCCGATCACGTCCTCGCCCTTGACCACGATGTCCCACAGGTGGTCGGGGGAGGACACGCCGCCGGGCAGCCGGCAGCTCATGCCGACGATCGCCACCGGCTCGTGCCGCCGGTTCTCGGCCGCCTGCAACCGGCCCCGAGTGGCGTGCAGCTCCTCGGAGACCGCCTTGAGGTACTTCAGCAGTTCTTCTTCGGTGGGCATGGGTTCACTCTCAGATCGGGTCGGTGGTGGCTTCGTCGCCGGACACGGAGATGCCGAGGCTGTTGGTCACGAAGTCGAGGACTTCGGCGGCGCTGGCCGAGGCGAGGCCGGCCGGGGCCTCGGCCGCCGTCTCGGACGGGCCGCCGCTCCACGGCTCCGACAGGTCGCGCAGGGTCTCGGTCAGGGTGGTGCGCTGGGCGCCGGTGAGGTCCAGCGCGGCGAGGTGCGTGCGGATCCTGGCCAGGTCGGCCAGCACCCGTTCGTAGTCCGGCTCTCCGGCGTCCGCGGCTTCGGCGGGCGCCGGGGCGAGGCGGTCGAGCAGATGGTCCGCCAGCTCGCGCGGGCTGGGGTGGTCGAACACGGCCGTCACGCCCAGCTTCAGGCCGGTCCGGTCGTTGATCCGGTTGCGCAGCTCGACGGCGGTCAGCGAGTCGAAGCCGAGATCGCGGAAGGCCCCCTCGGGGGAGACGCCGTGGGCGTTCCCGTAGCCGAGGACGTGTGCCACGTCCGCCAGGACCAGACCGAGCACCAGCTCGCGCCGCTGCTCGGGCGACAGCCCGCCCAGCCGGTCGGCGAGGGACTCCTCGGCGACGGCGGTGACTCCCGCCGCGGCCGCCCGGCGACGGGGCGCCGGCACCAGGTCCCGCAGCAGCGGTGGCGCGCTGTCCGCGTCCAGCGCCGCCGGGTCGACGGCGACCGGGACGACCACCGGCCGCGTGCCGAGCAGGGCCCGGTCGAACGCCGCCAGCCCTTCCTCGGTCGAGGTCGGCCGCAGACCCGTCCGGGCGATCCGGCCCAGGTCGGCCGCCGCCAGGCCCGCCGTCATCCCGCTCGCCTGTGCCCACAGGCCCCAGGCGAGGGCGGTGGTGGGC
>NZ_JZWY01001236.1:0-419 GCF_000966955.1 Streptomyces sp. NRRL S-495 | reverse complement strand
GGTGGTGGGCAGTCCGTCGGCGTGTCGTCGGGTGGCGAAGGCGTCGAGGTAGGCGTTGGCGGCGGCGTAGTTGGCCTGTCCTGCGGAGCCGAGGACGCCGGCGGCGGAGGAGAAGAGGACGAACGCGGCGAGGTCGGCGTCGGCGGTGAGGTCGTGCAGGGCGTGGACAGCGTCGGCCTTGGGTCGCAGGACGGTGTCGAGCCGTTCCGGGGTGAGGGCCTCCAGGACTCCGTCGTCGAGGACGCCGGCGGTGTGGACGACGGCGGTGAGGGGGTGTTCGGCGGGGACGGTGGCGAGGGCGGCGGCGAGTTGGTCGCGGTCGGCGACGTCGCAGGCCACGAAGTCGATCCGGGCTCCGGTGTCCAGGAGGTCCTGGGGTGCGGTGCCGCCGCTGCGGCTGAGCAGCAGCAGGTGGCGGA
>NZ_JZWY01001235.1:0-2868 GCF_000966955.1 Streptomyces sp. NRRL S-495 | reverse complement strand
TGCCGTGCTCGGCGACCAGGTGGCGGGCGACCAGTTGCCCCAGGGTGCCGTTCGCGCCGGTGACGAGGACGGTGCCCTCGGGGTCGAGCGCGCGCGGCGTCACCGGGACGGTCCGGGCGTCGGATGCGTCCGGGTTCGCTGCCGACGGGGCGGAACGCGTCAGCCGGGGCACCAGCACCTGCCGGTCGCGGACGGCCACCTGGGGCTCGCCCGAGCCGACGGCCAGCGCGAACGCCTCCTCCGACCAGGTGTCCACGTCGATCAGCAGGATCCGGCCGGGGTTCTCGGCCTGGGCCGAGCGCAGCAGACCCCAGACGGCGGCGGTGACCGGGTCGGGCCGCTCCGCCATCGTGCCCTGGGTGACCACGGCGAGCCGGCCGTCCACCGACCCGGACGCGGTCAGGAACTTCTGTGTCAGCACCAGGACTTCGGTCAGCCTGGCCCGCAGGTCGCCACCGGGGGCGACCAGGGCGACGGTGACGTCGGCCGGAGCGGAGCCCGGCTGCCCGGCCGGGACGGCCCGCCAGCGCAGGTGCAGCCCGCCGTCCCGGTCCGGGGCGGCCGAGGACATCCGGCGCAGCGTCAGGGCGTCCACGGTGATCACCGGTCGGCCGGTGGTGTCGACGGCGGTGAGTGCCACGGTGTCCTCGCCGGCGGCGGCGAGCCGCACCCGGACCGCCGTCGCCCCGGAGGCCTCCAGCGAGACCCCGGCCCAGGAGAACGGCAGCAGCGGCCGTCCGGCACCGGCGGCGCCCGCGCTGCTCGCCGTCCCGCTGCTCTCCGTCCCGCCGCTCTCCGTCCCGCCCAGCGACGGGACGCCGAGCGTCACGGCGTGCAGGGCCGCGTCGAGCAGGGCCGGGTGGATCCCGAACCCGTCCGGACGGGAGGGGAGTTCGACCTCTGCGTAGAGGGCGTCGGACGTCGCCCAGGCGGCCCGCAGGCCCTGGAACACCGGGCCGTAGCCGTAGCCGCGCCCGGCGAGCTCCTCGTACAGCCCGTCGACCGGGACCGGCCGGGCGTCGGCCGGCGGCCAGGGCCACGCCCCGGCCGGCTGCGCGGGCGCCGGGGACAGCACACCCGTCGCGTGCCGGACCGAGGGCTCGGTGCCCGAGGCCGGCGTGGCCGAGGAGTGCACGGTGACGGACCGGCGGCCCGCCTCGTCCGCGGCGCCGACGGCGACCTGGAGGTACACGGCGGCCTCGGCCGGCAGCACCAGCGGTGCCTCCAGCGTCAGCTCCTCCACCAACCGGCAGCCCACCTCGTCGGCGGCGTGCAGCGCGAGGTCCAGGAAGGCCGTGCCGGGCAGCAGCACCGTCCCGTCGACCGCGTGGTCGGCGAGCCAGGGGTGCGAGCCGGGCAGCACCCGGCCGGTGAGCACGGCCTGGCCGTCCGGCAGGTGGACGGCGGCGCCGAGCAGCGGGTGCCGGGTGGCGTGCAGGCCGGCGGCCCGGAGACCGGCCGTCGAGCCGGCCGCGTCCTGCCAGTAGCGCTGCCCCGCGAAGACATGGCCGGGCAGCTCGACCAGCCGGCCGCCGGGCACGGTCCGCTCCCACGGCACCGGCACGCCCGCCACGAACTGCCGGGCCAGCGCCTGGATGAGCGCGAGCGGCTCCGGCCGGCCGGCGGTGAGCGCGGCCACCGCGACGAAGCCGTCCCGGCCGAGCTCCTCGTCGAGGGTGGCGTGCACCATCGGCGTCACCACGGCCTCGGGGCCGACCTCCAGGAAGGCGGTGATGCCCTGCCCGGCCAGGCAGCGCACCCCGTCGGCGAAGCGCACCGCCCCACGGACGTGCTCCACCCAGTACTGCGGCGTGCCGAACCGCTCGGCGTCGATCAGGCCGCCGGTGACGTTCGACACCACCGGGACCAGCGGCGCCCGGAACGTCAGGCCCGCCAGCACCTCGGCGAACTCGTCGAGCATCGCGTCCATCCGGTGCGAGTGGAAGGCGTGCGACACCGACAGCCGGCGCACCCGGTGCCCGGTGGCGCGGAAGTGATCGGCGACCGCGACCGCCGCCTCCTCGTCGCCCGAGACCACCACGGCCAGCGGCCCGTTGACGGCGGCGATCCCGACCGCGTCGGCCAGACCGGCCCCGGCGATGTACGCCTCGACCTCCTGCTCCCCGGCCTCGATCGCGACCATCGCCCCGCCCACCGGCAGGGCCTGCATCAGCCGGCCGCGGGCGGCCACCAGGGCGCAGGCGTCGGGCAGCGTGAGCACGCCCGCCGCGTACGCCGCGGTGATCTCGCCCAGCGAGTGGCCCATGACGTAGTCGGGCGTCACCCCGCGCTCCTCCAGCAGCGCGAGCAGCGCCACCTCCAGGGCGAACAGGCCGGTCTGGGTGTACATGCTCTGGTCCAGCAGCGCCGCCACCGGGGTGCCGGCCCCGGCGAACACCACGTCGCGCAGCGGGTGTTCGGCGTGGCCGTCGAGCTGCTCGTCCACCGCCCGGCAGACGGCGTCGAACGCCTCGGCGAACACCGGGTACCGCTCGTACAGCTCCCGGCCCATTCCGGGCCGCTGCGAGCCCTGACCGGAGAACACCAGGGCCAGCCCGCCGGCGCCGGCGGCACCCGTGCGGCCGGAGACGACGGCGGGGCTCTCCTCGCCGCGGGCGAGGGCGGCCAGCGCGCCGGTCAGCTCCTTCTGCCCGGTGCCCAGGAGCACGGCCCGGTGGTCCAGCACCGCCCGGCCGACGGCCAGGGTGTGCCCGACGTCGCGCGGGTCGAGGCCGGAGCCGTCCGTCCCGTCGGTGAGCCGCTCCAGCAGGCGGGCGGCCTGCCGGCGCAGCCCGTCCGGGGTCTTCGCCGACAGTGCCCAGGCGATCGCCGGGGCCGCCTCGGGGGCCTCCTGCTCCGGGGTGCCCA
>NZ_JZWY01001234.1:0-2875 GCF_000966955.1 Streptomyces sp. NRRL S-495 | reverse complement strand
ACGGGCAGGACCGCGCGGACGGGCAACCGCTGCTGCTCGGCTCGCTGAAGTCCAACATCGGGCACACCCAGGCGGCGGCCGGCGTCGGCGGCATCATCAAGACCGTCCTCGCCATGCGGCACGGCACCGTCCCGCCCACCCTGCACGCGCAGGACCCGTCCCCGCAGATCGACTGGACCGCAGGCGCGGTACGCCTGGTCACCGCGAACACCCCCTGGCCCGTGACCGGACGGCCGCGCCGGGCCGCGGTGTCCTCCTTCGGCGTCAGCGGCACCAACGGACACGTCGTCCTGGAGCAGGCGAACGAACCCGTCCCGGACCAGGACGCCGCCCCCGCCGCCCCCGCCGTGCTCCCCTGGGTGCTCTCCGGACGCACCGCCGAAGCGCTGCGCGCCCAGGCCGCCCGGCTCCGTGACCACCTCGACGCCCACCCCGGGCCCGGTCCGGCCGAGGTCGGCCACGCCCTCGCGACGACCCGCGCCGCGCACGAGCAGCGGGCGGTCCTGATCGGCACCCGCCCCGAGGAGTTCCGGGCCGGCCTCGACGCCCTGGCCGCCGGGCGCACCGCCCCCGGCCTGGTCCTCGGCACCGCCGGAACCGGCGGCGAAGTCGCCCTGGTGTTCCCCGGACAGGGCACCCAGTGGGCCGGCATGGCCGTCGAGCTCCTCGACTCCGCCCCCGTCTTCGCCGCCCGCGTCGCGGACTGCGAGCGCGCCCTGGCACCCTTCGTCGACTGGTCCCTGGAAGCCGTCCTGCGCGGCGCCCCCGGCACCCCGCCGGCCGAACGCGTCGACGTGGTGCAGCCGGCGCTGTGGGCCGTCATGGTCTCCCTGGCCGAACTGTGGCGCTCCTACGGCATCACCCCCGGCGCCGTCGTCGGCCACTCCCAGGGCGAGATCGCGGCGGCGTGCGTGGCCGGGGCCCTCTCCCTGGACGACGCCGCCCGGGTCGTCGCCCTGCGCAGCCGGGCGATCCGCGCGCTGTCCGGCCGCGGCGGCATGGCCTCGGTGGCCCTGCCCGCCGAACAGGTCGCCGAACACCTCGCCCCCTGGGACGGCCGGCTCTCCGTCGCCGCCGTCAACGGACCCGCCTCCACCGTGGTCTCCGGCGACACCGACGCGCTCGACGCGTTCCTCGACCGGACGACGGCCCTGGACGTCCGCAGCCGCCGCATCCCCGTCGACTACGCCTCGCACAGCGCCCACGTCGAGGACATCCGCGCCGAACTGCTCGCCCGGCTCGACGGACTGGACCCCCGTCCGTCGGCGATCCCCTTCTACTCCACCCTCAGCGGCGGCCTGCTGGAGGACACCACCGCCCTGGACGCCGACTACTGGTACCGCAATCTCCGCGGGACCGTCCGCTTCGAACAGGCGACCCGCGCCCTGCTCGCCGACGGCTACCAGGTCCTCCTGGAGAGCAGTCCGCACCCCGTCCTCACGGTCGGCGTCCTGGAGACCGCCGAGGACGCGGGCGCCGACGCCACCGCCGTGGGCACCCTGCGCCGCGACGACGGCGGCCCGCGCCGGTTCACCGAGTCCCTGGCCGAACTCCACCTGCGCGGAGTCTCCCCGGACTGGGACGCCGTTTTCGCCGGCCGCCGCCCCGGACGGGTGGAACTGCCCACCTACGCCTTCCAGCGCGACCCGTACTGGCTGGAGGACGGCGCCGGGCCCGTCGCCGACGTCACCTCCGCCGGACTGGCCCCCGCGGACCATCCGCTGCTGGGCGCCGTCGTGGTCCTCGCCGACAGCGACGGCCTGCTCCTCACCGGCCGCCTGTCGACCCGCACCCACCCGTGGCTCGCCGACCACGCGGTCGGCGGCCGGGCCCTGCTCCCGGGCACCGCCTTCCTGGAACTCGCGCTCCAGGCCGGAGCCCGCGTCGGCTGCCCCCGCGTCGAGGAGTTCACCCTCGAAGCCCCCCTGGTGCTGCCCGAACACGGCGGCACCGTGCTGCGGCTCACCGTGGGCGCGCCCGACGCCCAGGGCCGCCGCCCGCTCAGCCTGCACTCCCGGCCGGACGCACCCGCCGACGGCGACGCCGAGGACGACGAGTGGACCAGGCACGGCGACGGCGTCCTGGCCCAGGACGGCGCGGACGGCGCGGACGGCACGAACGGCGCCGCCGGCTCCGAGGCCGGCGGGCCGATGCCCTGGCCGCCGCCCGGCGCCGAACCCCTCGACCTCGACGGGCTGTACGACCGCTTCGCGGCGGGCGGATTCGCCTACGGCCCCGCCTTCCAGGGGCTGCGCGCGGCCTGGCGGCGCGGCGACGAGGTGTTCGCGGAGGCCGTCGCGCCCGCCGGGTCCGCCCCCGACGCCGCCCGCTTCGGACTGCACCCCGCCCTGCTGGACGCGGCCCTGCACGCCACCGGCGTGCCCGGCACCGCCGGCGCGGACGCCCACCCCGAGGGACGGCTGCCGTTCTCCTGGAACGGCGTGACCCTGCATGCCACCGGCGCCGACGCGATCCGCGTCCGGCTCGCCCCGGCCGGACCCGACGCGGTGGCACTCACCGTCGCCGACGCGGCCGGCGCCCCCGTGGCGACCGTGGACGCGCTGGTCCTGCGGCCCGCGGGCACCGTCGGCCCCGGCGCCGACCGCGCCCCCCGGGGCGCGCGCCACCAGGACCTCTACGCGACGGAGTGGGGCACCGCACCCTCGCGCGGCGGCGGCGCACCCGTCCACCGCACCGCGGACCTGGCCATGCTGCTGGCCGCCGTCGACGCCGGAGCCCCGGTGCCCGGAACGGTCCTGCTCGCCCGCACGGAGCCCGCGGACGCGGCCGGACCGGCCGACGCGGTCCGCGCTGCCGTCCACCAGGCCCTCGCCGACATCCGGACCTGGCTCGCCGACGACCGCTTCGCCGACTC
>NZ_JZWY01001233.1:0-1693 GCF_000966955.1 Streptomyces sp. NRRL S-495 | reverse complement strand
CGCGCCTGGTGTTCGCCACCCGGGGCGCGGTCGCCGCCGGGGAGGGGGAGGACGTCATCGACCCCGCGCACAGCGCGCTCTGGGGCCTGGTCCGCTCGGCCCGCTCCGAACACCCCGGGCGCTTCGCCCTGCTCGACCTCGACCACGACCTGGACGCCGACGCCCACGCCGACGACGAGCACGGCACCTCCGCGGACGTCGTCGCCGCGGCCCTCGCCTCGGGAGAACCGGAGTCCGCGGTCCGCGGCGGCGACGTCCGCGTACCCCGGCTGGCCCGGGTCCTCAGGAACGACCCGGACCTCCCGGACGACGCGGTCGCGCCCCTCCGTCCCTTCGACCCGGACGGCACGGTCCTCGTCACCGGCGGCACCGGCCTGCTCGGTTCCCACGTCGCCCGCCGCCTGGTCACCGGGCACGGCGTCCGGCACCTGCTGCTGCTCTCCCGCAGCGGCCCGGCCGCCGCCGGAGCCGAAGAACTGCGCGCCGAACTCGCCGCACTGGGAGCCGAGACCGCCGTCGTCGCCTGCGACGCCGCCGACCGCGCGGCGCTGGCCGCCGTTCTCGCGGACCTGCCGCCCGCGCACCCGCTGACCGCCGTGGTCCACACCGCGGGCACCCTCGACGACGGCGTCGTCACCGCACTCACCCCCGAACGGGTCGACGCCGTGCTGCGCCCCAAGGTCGACGCCGCCCTCCACCTGCACGAACTGACCCGCGACCTCGACCTCACGCACTTCGTGCTCTTCTCCTCGGCCGCGGGCACCTTCGGCGGCCCCGGACAGGCCAACTACGCCGCCGCCAACGCCTTCCTCGACGCCCTGGCCGTCCGGCGCCGGGCGGCGGGGCTGGCCGGCCAGTCCTTGGCCTGGACCCTGTGGGAGCAGCCCAGCGCCCTCACCGGACACCTGGACGAGGACGACGTCCGGCGCCTCGCCCGGTCCGGGATGCCGCCGCTCTCCACCGAGCGGGGGCTCGTGCTCTTCGACACCGCCCTCACCGTGGACCGGGCCGCCCTGGTCCCGATCCGCCTCGACACGGCGGCCCTGCGGTCCGCGGCGGCGGACGGCACCCTGCCGCCGCTGCTGCGCGGCCTGGTGCGCACACCGCCGCGCCGGGCGGCCACGGCCGCGGAGGCGTCGTCCGGGGACAACGCCCTGCGCCTGCGCCTCGCGGCCCTCGACGGCACCGGCCGGACCCACCTGCTCGTCGAACTCGTCCGCACCCACGCGGCAGCGGTCCTCGGCCACGCCTCCCCGGACACCCTCGACCCCGGACGGGCCTTCCGTGAACTGGGATTCGACTCACTGGCCTCGGTGAACCTGCGCAACCGCCTGAACGCCGCCACCGGCCTGCGGCTTCCCGCCAGCCTGGTGTTCGACCACCCGACCCCGGCGGTGCTCGCGGACTTCCTGGCCGTCGGACTCACGGACACGGAAGCGGGCACGGCAACGGCCGCGGCCGTTGCCGTGCCCGCGTGGCCGGCGGGTCGGAACCGGGACGCGGACGACGACCGGATCGCGATCGTCTCCGCGGCCTGCCGCCTCCCCGGCGGTGTCCGTTCGCCCGAGGACCTGTGGCGGATGCTGGACGAGGGCCGCGACGGCATCTCCGGGTTCCCCACCGACCGGGGCTGGGACGTCGAAACCCTCTACGACCCCGATCCCGACCGCGTCGGCACCTCCGTCACCCGCGA
>NZ_JZWY01001232.1:0-278 GCF_000966955.1 Streptomyces sp. NRRL S-495 | reverse complement strand
GGACCCGCAGCAGCGGCTGCTGCTGGAAACCACCTGGGAGCTCTTCGAGCGCGCCGCCATCGACCCGTCCACCCTGCGCGGAGCCCCGGTCGGCACGTACGTCGGCCTGATGCAGCAGGACTACGCCGCCCGGCTGCTGCCCCACATCCCCGAGGACGTCGAGGGATTCCTCGGCACCGGCAACTCGGGAAGCATCGTCTCCGGACGCCTGGCCTACTTCTTCGGGCTGGAAGGTCCCGCCGTCACCGTCGACACGGCGTGCTCGTCCTCGCTGGTGG
>NZ_JZWY01001226.1:0-2271 GCF_000966955.1 Streptomyces sp. NRRL S-495 | reverse complement strand
GGGCGGTCCCTCCGGAACGGCCCCGGCGGGCGACGACCTCTGGGAGGCCCTGGGCGGCGGTGACCTGGACCGGTTCACCACGGCCCTCGGGGTGGCGCCCGAGGACCCGCTGAACGTGGTGCTCCCCGCGCTCGCCACTTGGCGCACCGAGCGCACCGAGCGTTCGGTGGTCGACTCCTGGCGCTACCGCGTGACCTGGCGGGCCCTGCCCGAGGGGCCGCCGGCCGCACTGGACGGCAACTGGCTCGTCCTGTCGTCGGACGGTCGGTCCGAGGACGGGGCAAGCCGGTCGGAGGCGACCGTCCACGTGCTGGAACAGGCCGGGGCCTCGGTGGTCCACCTGCGGACCACCGAGGCGGAGGCCGACCGCGCCGTGCTGGCCGACCGGGTCCGCGCGTCCCTCGACGCGCTGCCCGGCCCGGTGACGGGAGTGCTGTCGCTGCTGGGCCTCGACGAGCGCCCGCACTCGGCGCACCCCTCCGTCCCGCTGGGCACCGCGCTCAACCTGGCGCTGGTGCAGGCCCTCGGCGATGCCGGGACCGACGCGCCCCTGTGGTGGGCGACCCGGGGCGCGGTGTCGGTCGGGGACACGGGCAACGGGGGTCCGGTCAGCGCCGCGCAGAACCTGCTGTGGGGTCTGGGCCGGGTCGCCGCACTGGAGTTCCCGCAGCGTTGGGGCGGTCTGATCGACCTCCCGGAGGTCCTCGGCCCGGACGCCGCCGCGCGGCTGTGCCGGGTGCTGGCCGGCGGGGCCGGGGACGAGGACCAGGTGGCCGTACGGGCCACCGGCTGCCACGGTCGGCGGCTGGTCCGGTCCGCCCTGGGCGACACCGAACCGCGGCGGAGGTGGCGGCCCGGGGGCACCGTGCTGATCACCGGCGGTACCGGCGGGATCGGCGCGCAGATCGCCCGCTGGCTGGCCCGGCGGGGAGCCGGGCACCTGGTGCTGGTGAGCCGGCGCGGCGCGGACGCGCCGGGTGCGCCGGAGCTCTCCGAGGAACTGGCCGCCCTCGGCGCCCGGGTCACCCTGGCCTCGTGCGACGTCGGCGACCTGGAGGCCCTGCGCGCGCTGAAGGACGGCCTCGAACACGACGGCCACCGGATCAGTACCGTCTTCCACGCCGCGGGGGCGGGGCTGCTGGTGCCGCTTCCCGACACCGACGCGGACGAGTTCGCCGACACCTTCCACGCCAAGGCCGGCGGGGCCAGGAACCTGGACCTGCTCTTCGACCGGGACACGCTCGACGCGTTCGTGCTGTTCTCCTCCATCTCCGGGGTGTGGGGCAGCGCCGTCCACGGCGCGTACGCCGCCGCCAACGCCTACCTCGACGGCCTGGCCGAGGACCGCAGGAGCCGGGGCCTCGCCGCGACCTCCGTGGTGTGGGGGATCTGGAACCCCGAGGGCGGGGCCGGGATGGCGGCCGAACTGGCGGAGGAGACCCTGCGCGGCCACGGCGTGCTCTTCATGCCGCCCGCCGTCGCGATCACCGGGCTCCAGCAGGTCCTGGACCACGACGAGACGGTGGTCGTGGTCGCCGACATCGACTGGGACCGCTTCGCCACGGTCTTTACCTCGGCCCGCCCCAGCCCGCTGATCGGGGAACTCCCCGAGGTGCGCGCCGCGCTGGCCGCCGAACCGGAGACCGGCGGGACCGGGGCCGAGGGAGCGCCCTCGGCACTGCGCGACCGGCTGGCGCCGCTTCCGGCGGCCGAGCGGACCAGGACGCTGGTCGACCTGGTCCGGACCCACGCGGCCGCCGTCCTCGGTCACGACTCGCCGGACGCCGTCGCGCCCGGCCGCGCCTTCCGCGACCTGGGCTTCGACTCGCTGACCGCCGTGGACATGCGCAACCGGCTCAACACCGCCACCGGCCTGCGGCTCCCGGTCACCGTCGTCTTCGACTACTCGTCGGCGACCGCGCTCGCCCGGCGCCTGGAGACCGGACTGCTGGGCGCCGCCGAGGAGCCCGCCACCGTCCCGCCGCCCCCGTCGGCGGCACCCGACGCGGACGACGACCCCGTCGTGATCGTCTCCATGAGCTGCCGCTACCCGGGCGGTGTACGCACCCCCGAGGACCTGTGGCGCCTGGTCGCCGACGGGCGCGACGCCGTCTCCGGGCTGCCGTCCGACCGGGGCTGGGACCTCGACGCGCTGTACGACGCGGACCCCGACCGGCCCGGCAGGAGCTACGCCGCCGCGGGCGGGTTCGTCAGCGACGCGGACCGCTTCGACCCCGGATTCTTCGGGATCTCGCCGCGCGAGGCCCTGGC
>NZ_JZWY01001225.1:0-1813 GCF_000966955.1 Streptomyces sp. NRRL S-495 | reverse complement strand
CCCTGGCCATGGACCCGCAGCAGCGACTGCTGCTCGAAACCTCCTGGGAGGCGATCGAGCGCGCCGGCATCGACCCGGCGTCCCTGCACGGCACCCCGACCGGGGTCTTCGCCGGCGCCTCCTACCAGGGCTACGGCGGCACCCTGCGCGACGTCCCCGAGGAGTTGGAGGGCCTGTTCATCGCGGGCATCTCCACCAGCGTCCTGTCCGGGCGGGTCGCCTACCAGCTCGGCCTCCAGGGGCCCGCCGTGACCGTGGACACGGCCTGCTCCTCGTCGCTGGTGGCGGTCCACCTCGCCGCGCAGTCGCTGCGCTCGGGCGAATGCGCGCTGGCCCTGGCCGGCGGTGTCACGGTGATGGGCACCCCGCTGTCGTTCACCGGCTTCAGCCGGCAGCGCGGGCTCGCCGAGGACGGCCGCTGCAAGTCCTTCGCCGCCTCGGCGGACGGCTTCGGCATGGCCGAGGGCGTGGGCCTGCTGCTCCTGGAACGCCTCTCCGACGCCCGCCGCAACGGCCACCCGGTGCTCGCGGTGCTGCGTGGCTCGGCCATCAACCAGGACGGCGCGAGCAACGGGCTGACCGCGCCCAGCGGTCTGGCCCAGCAGCGGGTGATCCGCGACGCGCTGGCGAACGCCCGGCTGACGGCCGCCGACGTGGACGCCGTCGAGGCGCACGGCACCGGGACCAGGCACCCTCGGCGACCCGATCGAGGCAGACCCGATCGAGGCGACGCACTGCTGGCCACCTACGGCCAGGACCGCCCGTTGTGGCTCGGGTCGCTGAAGTCGAACATCGGGCACACCCAGGCCGCCGCCGGGGTCGGCGGCATCATCAAAATGGTGCTGGCCATGGAGCACGGCGAGCTGCCGCAGACCCTGCACATCGACCGGCCGTCCCCGAACGTCGACTGGACGGCGGGCGCCGTCGCCCTGCTGACCGAGGCCGCGCCCTGGCCGGAGACCGGCCGACCGCGCCGGGCCGGAGTGTCCTCGTTCGGCCTGAGCGGCACCAACGCCCATGTCGTCGTCGAGCAGCCGCCCGCCGAGCCCGCACCCGCCGCCGACCCGCCCGCCGGGTCCGGTGCGACGGATCCGGACCCCTCGCGGGCCGCCGTCCCGTGGGTCCTGTCCGGGCGGACCGCCGAGGCGGTGAAGGCCCAGGCGGAACGGCTGCACGCGCACCTGACGGAGCACCCGGAGCTGTCGTCCGTCGACGTCGGCTACTCGCTGGCCACCACCAGGACCGCCTTCGAGCACCGAGCGGCCGTCGTCGGCGCCGACCGCGCGACCCTGCTGGGCGGCCTGGCCGCGCTGGCCGCGGGGGACCGCGCACCCGGCCTGGTCGAAGGCACCGTCGCCCGGTCGGCCAGGACCGTCCTCGTCTTCCCCGGCCAGGGCTCCCAGTGGGCCGGCATGGCCCGGGAACTGCTCGACCGGGCCCCGGCCTTCGCCGACCGGATCGCGGCCTGCGAGCGCGCCCTCGCCCCGCACCTGGACTGGTCGCTGCTCGCGGTCCTGCGGGAGGAGCCCGACGCGCCCCCGCTGGACCGGGTGGACGTGGTGCAGCCGGCGCTGTTCGCCGTGATGGTGTCGCTGGCCGAGCTGTGGCGGGCGCACGGCATCGTCCCCGACGCCGTGGTCGGCCACTCCCAGGGGGAGATCGCCGCCGCCTGCGTGGCCGGCGCGCTGTCGCTGGACGACGCGGCCCGGATCGTCGCCCTGCGCAGCCGGGCCCTGCTGGCCCTGACCGGGCGCGGCGGCATGCTGTTCGTGCCGCAGCCGGTCGAAGCCGTACGCGACACACTGTCCGGCCG
>NZ_JZWY01001224.1:0-698 GCF_000966955.1 Streptomyces sp. NRRL S-495 | reverse complement strand
GCGACACACTGTCCGACCGCTACCCGGAACTCGACGTCGCCGCGGTCAACGGGCCGACGTCGGTGACGGTCTCCGGCGACCCGGCGGCACTGGAACGACTGCGTGCGCAGTACTCCGAGGCCGGCGTCCTGACCTGGCCGGTCCCCGGCGTGGACTTCGCCGGGCACTCGCCCCAGGTGGAGGAGCTCCGGGAGGAACTGCTCACCCTCCTCGCCGGCACCGCGCCGCGGACGTCCGACATCCCGTTCTACTCGACGGTCAGCGGCGGCCCCCTGGACACCATGGGCCTGGACGCCGCGTACTGGTACGAGAACCTGCGCAGGCCGGTGGAGTTCGGACGGGCGGTCGACGCACTCATCGCCGACGGGCACCGCACCTTCGTCGAGTGCAGCACCCACCCCGCGCTGACCGTCTGGCTCCAGCAGGCCGTCGAAGCGGCCGGGGCCGGCGACGGGGCCGTCGTCGGCACCCTGCGTCGCGCCGAGGGCGGCCCTGGCCGCTTCCTCGCCGCGCTCACCGAACTCCAGGTACGCGGACTGCGGGTGGACTGGGGCACGGTGTTCGCCGGAACCGGCGCGCGCAGGCGCCCCCTGCCCACCTACGCCTTCCAGCAGCAGCGCTACTGGCTGGACAGCGCCCCCGACCGGCCCGCCGGCACCCTCACCGGCACGGACGCCACGACCGGCACCGGCCCGGCC
>NZ_JZWY01001223.1:0-848 GCF_000966955.1 Streptomyces sp. NRRL S-495 | reverse complement strand
CGCCTGGAAGCCCCTGCCGGCAGCCGAGCGGCCCCGGCTCGCCGGCGGCTGGCTCGTCGTCGCCCCGGCCGGCGCCGCCGACGACCCGGCCGTCGCGTTCGCCGTGGACGCCCTGCGCGGACACGGCGCCGCACCCGTCCTGGTCGAGGCGGCCCCCGACGCGACCGACCGGACCCGGTTCGCCGCACTGCTCCGGGACGCCCAGGAGCGGACCGACGGGCCGCCCGCCGGAATCCTGTCGCTGCTCGCCCTGGCCGAGGAGCCGCACGGCGACGGCTCGGCGCTCCCCCTCGGCCTCACCCTGACGGTCGCGCTCCTCCAGGCCCTGGGCGACCTCGGTACCGACACCCCGCTCTGGGGCGCCACCCGGGGCGCGGTGTCGGTCGGCCGCTCCGACCGGATCGACAGCACGCTCCAGGCGCTGGCCTGGGGCCTCGGCGCGGTCGCCGGTGTCGAGTACCCGCAGCGGTGGGCCGGCCTGGTCGACCTGCCGCGACAGCTCGACGACCGGGCCGCGACCCGGCTCGCCGGAGCACTGACGAGCCCCGACGGCGAGGACCAGCTGGCGGTACGCGCCACTGGCCTCTACGGCCGCCGGGTCGTCCACGCCGGACTCGGCGACACCGCCCCCGTGCGCGACTGGACACCCGAGGGCACGGTCCTGATCACCGGCGGCACCGGCGGCCTCGGCGCCCAGATCGCCCGATCGCTCGCCCGCACCGGCACCGCGCACCTGCTGCTCACCAGCCGGCGCGGCGTACAGGCCCCGGGGGCCGAAGCGCTGCTGGCCGAACTGCGCGGCCTCGGCGCCGACGCCACCGCGGTGGCGTGCGACGTCGCCGACCGGG
>NZ_JZWY01001222.1:0-2057 GCF_000966955.1 Streptomyces sp. NRRL S-495 | reverse complement strand
TCGCCGACCGGGACGCGCTGGCGGAACTGCTCGCCGGCATCCCGGCCGAGCGCCCGCTGCGAGCGGTCCTGCACACCGCCGGTGTCCTCGACGACGGGGTGATCGACTCGATCACCCCCGAACGCGCGGCCGGCGTCCTGCGGCCCAAGCTCGACGGCGCACGCAACCTCGACGCGCTCACCCGCGGACTCGACCTGACCGCCTTCGTACTGTTCTCCTCGCTCGCCGGCACGCTCGGCGGCACCGGTCAGGGCAGCTACGCCGCCGCCAACGCCTACCTCGACGCCCTGGCCCGGCAGCGCCGCGACCTCGGTCTGCCCGGCACCTCGGTGGCCTGGGGCCTGTGGGGCGGCGACAGCCTCGCCTCCGGAGCCGTCGCCGAACGGCTGATCCGGGACGGCCTGCCCGCCATGGATCCCGCCACGGCCACGATCGCGCTGCGCCGGGCCCTCGACCACGAGGACACGGCCGTCCTCGTCGCCGACTTCGCCTGGGACCGCTTCACCCGGGCGTTCACCGCGCTCCGGCCCAGTGCCGCCCTCGGGGACCTGCCCGAGGTGCGGGACGCACTCGCCGCCGCGGGCGCCTCCCGGAGCACGGCCGACGGCGCCGAGCCGCCGGCCCTGCGGCTGGCCGCGCTGCCCCCGGCGGAACGGGACCGGGCCCTGCTGGACCTGGTCCGCTCCGAGGTCGCCGCCGTGCTCGGCCACCCCGGGCCCGAGGCGGTGGGACCCGACCAGGCGTTCAAGGAGATCGGCTTCGACTCGCTGACCGCCGTCGAACTGCGCAACCGGCTCGCGGCGGCCACCGGCCTGCGCCTGTCGGTGACCCTGGCCTTCGACTACCCCACGGCCACGGCGCTGGCCGGACACCTGCGCGTCGAACTGCCGAGGACACCTGCGCGTCGAACTGCCGGGCGCGCCCGCCGCGCAGACGGCCGACGCACCCGGGAGGGCGACCGCGGCCGCCGCGGTCCCCGAGGACGAGGCGATCGCCGTGGTCGCCATGAGCTGCCGCTACCCCGGCGGCGTCACCACCCCCGAGGAGCTGTGGGAGCTCGTCGCGGGCGGACGGGACGCGATCACCGGATTCCCCACCGGACGGGGCTGGGACCTGGACGGCCTCTACGACCCCGACCCGGACCGGGTCGGCAGCACCTACGCGCGGGAGGGCGGCTTCCTCCACGACGCCGACCGCTTCGACCCGGCCTTCTTCGGGATCTCCCCGCGCGAGGCGCTCGCAGCAGCGTGGACCCGCAGCAGCGGCTGCTGCGGCGATGGACCCCCAGCAGCGGCTGCTGCTCGAACTCTCCTGGGAGGCGTTCGAGCGGGCCGGCATCGACCCGCTGTCGCTCAAGGGCAGCGCGAGCGGCGTCTTCGTCGGATGCAGCCACCACGACTACGGATCGCGCGTCTCCGAACCCTCCGAGGAGTTCGAGGGCTACCTCGGCATCGGCAGCGCGGGCAGCGTGGCGTCCGGGCGGATCTCCTACAGCCTCGGCCTCGAAGGGCCCGCGGTGACCGTCGACACGGCGTGCTCCTCGTCGCTGGTCGCGGTCCACCTCGCGGCCCGGTCGCTGCGGGCCGGCGAATGCTCGCTGGCACTCGCGGGCGGCGTGACCGTGATGTCGACACCGGGCGCGTTCGTGGAGTTCAGCCGGCAGCGGGTGCTCGCCGAGGACGGCCGCTGCAAGCCGTTCGCCGCCGCCGCCGACGGCACCTCCTGGGCCGAGGGCGCCGGACTGCTCGTCCTGGAACGCCTCTCGGACGCCCGGCGCAACGGCCACCCGGTGCTCGCCCTCGTCCGCGGCTCCGCCGTCAACCAGGACGGCGCCAGCAACGGCCTCACCGCCCCCAACGGGCCCTCCCAGCAGCGGGTCGTCCGGGCGGCCCTCGCCGACGCCGGACTGACCGCCGCCGAGGTCGACGCGGTGGAGGCGCACGGCACCGGGACCAGGCTGGGCGACCCGATCGAGGCCGACGCACTGCTGGCCACCTACGGCCAGGACCGGCCGGCCGACCGGCCGGTGCGGCTCGGGTCGCTGAAGTCGAACATCG
>NZ_JZWY01001221.1:0-2706 GCF_000966955.1 Streptomyces sp. NRRL S-495 | reverse complement strand
CCAGGCGCTGCTGGCCACGTACGGCCGGGAACGCGACGCGGGGCAGCCGCTGTGGCTGGGGTCGCTGAAGTCGAACATCGGACACAGCCAGGCCGCCGCAGGCGTCGCCGGCATCATCAAGATGGTGCAGGCCATGCGGCACGGGGCGCTGCCGCGCACCCTCCACGTCGACGCGCCGACACCGCACGTGGACTGGTCGGCAGGCGCGGTCCGGCTGCTCACCGAGGACACCCCGTGGCCGGAGACGGGCCGCCCCCGGCGGGCCGCGGTGTCGTCGTTCGGAGTCAGCGGCACCAACGCCCACACCATCCTCGAACAGCCCACCGAACCGGCCCCGGCCGCCGCACCCGCGCCGGTTCCGGCTGCCGCACCCGCCCTGCCCTGGCTGCTCTCCGCCCGCAGCGCGGACGCGCTGCGGGAGCAGGCGGCCCGGCTGCTCCAGCACGTGGAGCACGCCCCGACCCTCGCCGTCGCGGACCTGGGCCGCTCCCTGGCACTGAACCGCAGCGCCTTCGACCACCGGGCCGCCCTCACCGGCACGGACCGGGAGACCCTGCTCCAGGGGCTCACCGCCCTCGCCGCCGGGGAGCCGTCGGCGGACCTGGTGCGCGGTGTCACCGGCGCGGCCGCGAAGACGGCCTTCCTGTTCCCCGGCCAGGGCAGCCAGCGCACCGGCATGGGCGCCGAACTGTACGCGCGGTTCCCGGTCTTCGCCGACGCCTTCGACGCGGTCTGCGCGGAACTCGACCCGCTGCTCGACCGCCCGCTGAGGGAGGTGATCGACGCGGCTCCCGGCGACCCCGGCCACGGCCTGCTGGACCGCACCGAGTACACCCAGCCCGCCCTGTTCGCCCTCGGCGTCGCCCTGTTCCGCCTCGTCGAGCACTGGGGCGTGCGTCCCGACCGGCTGCTCGGCCACTCCGTGGGAGAGCTGGCCGCCGCCCATGTCGCCGGGGTGTTCGCCCTGCCCGACGCCGCGGCGCTGGTGGTCGCGCGGGGACGGCTGATGCAGGCCCTCCCGGAGGGCGGCGCGATGGCCGCCCTCGCCGCGGGGGAGGAGGAGGTGCTGCCGCTGCTCGCGGGCCGCGAGAGCGAGGTCGGCCTGGCCGCGGTCAACGGCCCGGCCTCGACCGTGATCTCCGGCGCCGCGGCGGCGGTGGACGAGATCGCCGCCGTGCTCGCCGCGCGCGGCCGCAAGACCCGACGGCTGCGGGTCTCCCACGCCTTCCACTCGCCCCTCATGGAGCCGATGCTCGCCGAGTTCCGCGAGGTCGCGGCCCGGATCGTCGCGGGGGAGCCCACCGTCCCCGTGGTCTCCGACCTGACGGGCGAGCCGGCCACCGCCGAGCAGCTCGCCTCGCCGGACTACTGGGTGGAGCACGTGCGCGGCACCGTCCGCTTCCAGGACGGCGTGCGGCACCTGGAACGCGACGGCGTGACCGCGTTCCTGGAGCTCGGGCCCGACGGCGCGCTCACCGCGATGGGCCAGGACTGCCTGACCGGTGACACCGGCGACACCGGCGGCCCCGTGCTGGTGCCCCTGCTGCGCAAGGACCGGCCCGAAGCACCCTCGGCGACGGCCGCCCTGGCCCGGCTGCACGTCACGGGCGTTCCCGTGGACTGGAGCGCCGTCCACGACGGCGGCCCGTCCCGCCCCGCCGTCGACCTGCCGACGTACGCCTTCCAGCGCGGCAGCTACTGGCTGGAGGGCGGCCCGGCCGCGGCCGGCCTGCCCGCGGCCGGACTGCTGACGGTCGACCACCCGCTGCTCGGCGCCGGAACGGAACTCGCGGACTCCGACGGCTTCCTCTTCACCGGCAGGTTCTCGGTCCGCAGCCACCCCTGGTTGGCCGACCACGGCGTCTACGACGGCGTGCTGTTCCCCGCCACCGCGTTCCTGGAACTCGCGGTCCGCGCGGGCGACCAGGTCGGCTGCGACCGGGTCGAGGAACTGACCCTGGAGGCACCGCTGGTGCTCCCGGCGGGCGGAGCCGTCGCACTCCAGCTCACCGTCGGGAGCCCGGACGCCGCCGGCACCCGCGCGCTGAGCGTCCACGCCCGGGCCGCCGGCGACGGTCCCGACGCGCCCTGGACCCGGCACGCGAGCGGCCTGCTCACCTCCGCCGGAGCCCCGGAGCCGCCGGACCCGGGCGACCCGGCGGACCCCGAGGCCTGGCCGCCGCCCGGAGCCGTCCCGCTCGACACGGACGGCCTGTACGACCGCTTCGCGGGCGGCGGATTCGCCTACGGCCCCGCGTTCCAGGGCCTGCGCGCGGCCTGGCGGCTCGGCGACGAGGTGTACGCCGTCGCGAGCCTGCCGGAGGAGCAGCAGCCGGACGCCGCCGCGTTCGGCCTGCACCCGGCCCTGCTGGACGCGGCCCTGCACGCGCTGGTGTTCGACGTCCTGGAGGGACCCGCGCAGGGCTGGCTGCCGTTCTCCTGGAACGGGGTGCGGCTGCACGCCTCCGGCGCCACCGAGCTCCGGCTGCGGCTGACCCCCACCGGCCGCGACGCCGTCGCCGTACGGGCGACCGACACCACCGGGCGGCCGGTGCTCTCGGCCCGCTCCCTCGTCCTGCGGCCCGTATCGGCCGACCGCTTCAAGGCCGGCCGCGCCGGACACCACGAGGACCTGTTCCGCCCCGAGTGGCAGGCCCTGCCCGAGCGCGCCGCGACGGCCACCGTCCCCGACCCGGAGTCCTGGAC
>NZ_JZWY01001220.1:0-496 GCF_000966955.1 Streptomyces sp. NRRL S-495 | reverse complement strand
GTCCTGGACCGTGCTCGGCACCGGGACGCCCCTGCCCTCCGGCGCCGCGCCGCTCCCCGGCCGGACGGTCCCCGACCTCGCCGCGCTGTCCGCACTGCTCGACGCGGGCGCCCCGCGGCCCCGCCTGATCCTGGCCGCCTGCCCGCCCGCCCCGGCCCCGTACGCGCCGCCCGGCACCCTCCGCGACGCGGTCCACGACGGCCTCGGCACCGTCCTCGCCCTGCTGCGCGACTGGCTGGCCGACGAGCGCCTGACCGGCTCCAGGCTGGTCCTGGTCACCAGCGGCGCCGTCCCGGTGACCGGCGACGACGTCCCGGATCCGGCCCTGGCCGCGCTCTGGGGCCTGGTCCGCTCGGCGCAGACCGAGAACCCCGACCGCTTCGTCCTGCTGGACCTGGACGCCCACGACACCCCGCCCGCCCTGCTCGCCGAAGCCCTCGCCTCCGGGGAACCCCAGCTCGCGATCCGGGCCGGGGCCGTCCACGCCGCCCGGCTG
>NZ_JZWY01001219.1:0-468 GCF_000966955.1 Streptomyces sp. NRRL S-495 | reverse complement strand
GCCCGCTGCTGACCAGCCGCAGCGGCCCCGCCGCCGACGGCGCGGCGGAACTCCTCGCCGAACTCGCCGCCCTGGGCGCGCACGCCGAGATCACCGCCTGCGACGCCGCCGACCGCGACGCCCTCGCGGCCCTGCTGGCTGCGCTGCCCCCCGCACACCCGCTGACCGGGGTGGTGCACGCCGCCGGCGTCCTGGCCGACGGCGTCGTCGCCACCATGACGCCCGAGCAACTGGACCTCGTCCTGCGCCCCAAGGTGGACGCGGCGATCAACCTGCACGAACTCACCGCGGGCCTGGACCTGTCCGAGTTCGTCCTGTTCTCGTCCATCGCCGGAGTCTTCGGCGGCATGGGCCAGGGCAACTACGCCGCCGCCAACGCCTTCCTGGACGCACTGGCCCACCGGCGCCGCGCCGACGGGCTGCCCGGCCGCTCCCTCGCCTGGGGCCTGTGGGCCAACAGCACCGGGA
>NZ_JZWY01001231.1:0-3944 GCF_000966955.1 Streptomyces sp. NRRL S-495 | reverse complement strand
GGCCGCCGCCGGAGTCGCCGGGGTCATCAAAACGGTGCTCGCGCTGCGGCACGGCGTGCTGCCGCGCACCCTGCACGTGGACGCGCCCACCCCGCACGCCGACTGGTCCTCGGGCGCCGTCGAACTCCTCACCGAGGCCCGCGACTGGCCCGCCGTCGACCGGCCGCGCCGGGCCGGGGTGTCCTCGTTCGGCATGAGCGGCACCAATGCGCACGTCGTCCTCGAACAGGCACCGGAGCCGGAACCGGCCGACGGGCCGGAAGCGGTCACCGACGGGCCGGACACCGCGCCCGGGGCCGTGCTGCCCTGGGTGCTGTCCGGGCGCACCGCGTCCGCGCTCGAGGACCAGGCGGCCCGGCTGCGCGCCCGGCTCGCCGTGGACGCGCCCGCACGGCCGGCCGACATCGGGTTCTCGCTGGCCACCACCCGGTCCGCCTTCGAACACCGGGCCGTGGTGATCGGCGAGGGGCGTCCCGGACTGTCGAGCGGGCTCGCCGCCCTGTCCGGACCGGGCACTGACCTCCTCCCCACCGACCCGGCCGCGCCCGCCGACGTCGTCGTGGGCACCGGCCGGGTCGTCGAGGGCCGCACGGCACTGGTGTTCCCGGGCCAGGGCTCCCAGTGGGCCGGCATGGCACGGGACCTGCTCGCCACCAGCCCCGTCTTCCGGGACCGCCTCGCCGCCTGCGACGCCGCCCTGTCCGCCCATGTCGACTGGCGGCTCCCCGCCGTCCTGGAGGGTGCCCCGGGGGCACCCTCCCTGGAACGGGTGGACGTGGTGCAGCCGGCGCTGTGGGCGGTGATGGTGTCACTGGCCGCGCACTGGGAGTCCTGGGGCGTCCGGCCCGACGCTGTGGTCGGGCACAGCCAGGGCGAGATCGCCGCCGCCGTGGTGGCGGGAGCGCTGAGCCTGGAGGACGGGGCGAAGGTCGTCGCCCTGCGCAGCCGGGCCATCCGTGCGCTGGCCGGACTCGGCGGCATGGTCGCGGTGTCCCTGCCCGAGGACCGGGTCCGCGCCGAGATCGCCCCCTGGGCGGAGAAGCTGTCGGTGGCCGCCGTCAGAGATGTGTATAAGAGACAGCCCAGGGCGTGCGGGCCCGGTCCGTACCCGTGGACTACGCCTCACACTCGGTCCAGGTCGAACGGATCAGGTCCGAGGTGCTGGCGGCACTGGCCGGCGTACGCCCGCTCCCGGCCCGGATCCCGCTGTTCTCCACCGTCACCGGCGACCGGCTCGACACCACGGCCATGGACGCCGACTACTGGTACCGCAACCTCCGCGGGACCGTCCGCTTCGACGCGGCCGTACGCTCCCTGGTCGAGCAGGGCCACGAGGTCTTCGTCGAGGTGTCGCCGCACCCGGTGCTGACCATGGCCCTCCAGGACACCGCCGAGGCCACCGGAGCCGCGGAGCCGCCCGTGGTCGTCGGCACCCTGCGCCGCGACGACGGCGGACCGCGCCGGGCCCTGCAGTCGGCCGCCGAACTGTGGGTGGCGGGCGCGGCCGTCGACTGGTCCGCGGTGTACGCCGGCACCGGCGCCCGCCCGACCGCCCTGCCCGGATACCCCTTCCAGCTGCGGCGCTACTGGCTGGAGCCGGACACGGCACCCGACGCCGGACCGGCCGCCGCCGACCCGCACGACACGGCCTTCTGGCACATGGTCGACCACGACGCCCCGGCCGAGATCGCCGCCCACCTCGCCGTCGACGAGGACGCCCTCGCCCCCGTACTGCCGGCCCTGCGCGGCTGGCGCAAACAGCGGCGCGACGAGAGCGTCATCGACTCCTGGCGCTACCGCATCGGCTGGCAGCCCCTGCCCGACCCGCCGGCCGCCACCGCCGCCGCCGGCACCTGGCTCGTCGTCCTGCCCGCCGGACACGACGACGACGCACAGGTGCGCGGGCCGTTGCTCGCCCTCGCCGAAGCGGGCGCCACCGTCGTCACGGCCGAACTCACGGACGGTGCCGTCCGCCGCACGGACCTCGCGGACACGCTCGCCACCGCCCTCGGCGACCGCGTCCCGACGGGCGTGCTGTCGCTGCTGGCCGCCGCCGACCGGTCCCACCCCGACCACCCGGCCCTGCCCACCGGGACGGCACTCACCGTCGCCCTGGTGCAGGCCCTGGGCGACCTTGCCCTCACCGCGCCCCTCTGGTGCGTCACCGCCGGGGCCGTGTCCACGGGCCCCGACGACCCGGTCACCCACCCCCGCCAGGCACTGGTCTGGGGCACCGGACTGGTGGCCGCGCTGGAACAGTCCGCCCGCTGGGGCGGACTCGTCGACCTGCCGCCGGACCTCGACGCCCGCACCAGGACCCGGCTCGCCGCCGTACTGACGGCCTCCGGCGCGGGCACCGGCACGGACGGCGTCGGCCGCGAGGACCAGCTCGCCCTGCGCCCCGCCGGCCTGCTGGCCCGCCGCCTCCGGCGCGCCCCCAGGAACGACGCCCGTCCGGAGCACTGGAAGCCCCGCGGCACCGTCCTGCTGACCGGCGGCACCGGAGCCGTCGGCCCGCACCTCGCCCGCTGGCTGGCCCGCAGTGGCGCCACCCACCTCGTCCTGCCCGGCCGGCGCGGCCCCCAAGCACCCGGCGCGGCCGCACTCGCCGCGGAACTGGCCGTCCTCGGCGTACGACTGACCCTGCCCGTCTGCGACCTGGCGGACCGTCGGGCCGTGGCCGCGCTGCTCACCGGCCTGGAGGCGGCGGGCGACCGGGTCACCGCGGTCGTCCACGCGGCCGCCTTCGTCGCGCTCGCCCCCCTCGACGGCACACCGATGTCCGCCTTCGAACAGATCGTCGCGGCCAAGGCCGCCGGCGCCGAACACCTCGACGCCCTGCTCGACCGCGAACTCGATGCCTTCGTCCTGTTCTCCTCGATCGCCGGGGTCTGGGGCAGCGGCGACCACGGCGCGTACGCCGCCGCCAANGTCGCGGCCAAGGCCGCCGGCGCCGAACACCTCGACGCCCTGCTCGACCGCGAACTCGATGCCTTCGTCCTGTTCTCCTCGATCGCCGGGGTCTGGGGCAGCGGCGACCACGGCGCGTACGCCGCCGCCAACGCCTACCTCGACGCCTTGGCCCAGCATCGTCGAGCCCGCGGCCTCACCGCCACCACCGTCGACTGGGGCATCTGGCAGGCCGAGAACCCGGACCGCGTCGCCGGGGAGGACGCCGACCTGTTCAAACTGGAGCAGCACGGCCTGCCCCGGATCGCCCCCGACCTCGCGGTCCAGGCCCTGCGACAGGCGCTGGACGACGACGAGACCGTACTCGCCGTCGCCGACGTCGACTGGGAGCGCTTCGCCGCCGTCTTCACCTCCACCCGCCCCAGCCCGCTGCTCACCGGCATCCCCGAAGCCCGCCGCGCGCTGGCGGCGGCGACCGGCGACACGGAGGCACCCGCCGCCGCACTGCTGCGCCAACGGCTCACCGCCCTCGGCGAATCCGAGCAGCACCGCCTGCTGCTCGACCTGGTGCGCACCCACGCGGCAGCCGTCCTCGGCCATCCCTCGGTGGACGCGATCCGGCCCGGCGCGGCCTTCCAGGACCTGGGCTTCGCCTCCCTCACCGCGGTCGAACTCCGCAACCGGCTCAACACCGCCACCGGACTGCGGCTGCCGTCCACCCTGGTCTTCGACCACCCGTCGTCCGTCGCGCTCGCCCGGGAGATCCGCGCCGAACTGCTCGGCCGGCAGGCCGGCGAGCCGCGTCCCGACGACCCGGACACCGCCGCGCACACGCCCGCGTCCGACGACGAGCCGATCGCGATCGTGTCCATGGCCTGCCGGTTCCCCGGCGGCATCGGCACCCCCGAAGACCTGTGGCGCCTGCTCGCCGACGGCGGTGACGCCGTTTCGGATCTCCCCACCGACCGCGGCTGGGACGTCGAAGCCCTCTACGACCCCGACCCCGACCGCCCCGGCACCTCGACCACCCGGCG
>NZ_JZWY01001230.1:0-1322 GCF_000966955.1 Streptomyces sp. NRRL S-495 | reverse complement strand
ATGGACCCGCAGCAGCGGCTGCTGCTGGAAACCACCTGGGAGGCGATCGAACGCGCGGCCATCGACCCGGCCGCCCTGCGCGGCAGTCGCACCGGAGTGTTCACAGGTGTCAACTACGCCGACTACGCGGCCGTCGTCGCCCGGTCGGAGGAGGGGGACGGCCACCTGCTCACCGGCAGCGCACCCAGCGTCGTGTCCGGCCGGGTCGCCTACACCCTGGGCCTCGAAGGCCCCGCCGTGACCATCGACACGGCCTGCTCCTCCTCGCTCGTCGCCATGCACGTCGCGGGCCGGGCGCTGCGCGGCGGCGACTGCTCGCTCGCCCTGGTCGGCGGCGTCGCCGTGATGGCGACCCCCGGCGCCCTGATCAGCTTCTCCCGGCAGCGGGGACTCGCCGAGGACGGCCGCTGCAAGGCATTCTCGGACGACGCCGACGGCATGGGCATGGGCGAGGGCGTCGGCGTCCTGCTGCTGGAGCGGCTGTCGGACGCCCGCCGCAACGGACACCCGGTCCTGGCGGTGGTACGCGGCTCCGCCGTCAACCAACGGCCAGACGGCGCCCAACGGCCCCGCCCAGCAGCGGGTGATCCAGGACGCGCTGGCCGGTGCGCGGCTGACCTCGGCCGACGTCGACCTCGTCGAGGGCCACGGCACCGGCACCACCCTCGGCGGGCCCCTGGCCACGTACGGTCAGGACCGGCCCGCCGAACGACCGCTGCTGGTCGGGTCCCTCAAGTCCAACCTCGGTCACGCCCAGGCGGCATCGGGTGTGGCGGGGGTCATCAAGACGGTGCTGTCCATGCACCACGGGCAGGTGCCCCGCACCCTGCACGTCGGCAGGCCCTCCGGCCACGTCGACTGGACGCGCGGCGCGCTGGCCCTCGCGACCGAGCAGCAGCCCTGGCCGCTCCACGGTCGCCCCTTCCGGGCCGGAGTGTCCTCCTTCGGCCTGAGCGGCACCAACGTCCACGCCATCCTCGAACACACCCCCCTGGACGACGACGACCCGCAGGCCGGACGTGTCCCCCTGCCGGCGGTGCCCTGGCTGCTGTCGGCGAGGAGCCTGCGGGCACTGCGCTTCCAGGCCGACCGTCTGCGCGGCCACCTGGACCGCGGCCCCGTGGCCGACCCTCGCGACGTCGGGTCCGCCCTGCACGCGCGCACCGCCTTCGAGTACCGGAAGGCACTGGTCGGGAGCCAGGACCAACTCCGCACCCTGCTGGACCAGATGGCCGACGACGACTCGGGAGCGTGGGACGGCAGCCGCCCGGTCGACGGTCGTTCGGTGTTGGTGTTCCCGGGTCAGGGTTCGCAGTGGGTGG
>NZ_JZWY01001229.1:0-247 GCF_000966955.1 Streptomyces sp. NRRL S-495 | reverse complement strand
TTGGTGTTCCCGGGTCAGGGTTCGCAGTGGGTGGGTATGGCGGTGGGGCTGCTGTCGGGGTCGGAGGTGTTCGCGGGGCGGATGGGGGAGTGCGAGCGGGCTCTGGCGCCTTATGTGGATTGGTCGTTGGTGGAGGCGTTGGGTTCTGAGGTGTTGTTGGCGCGGGTGGATGTGGTGCAGCCGGTGCTGTGGGCGGTGATGGTGTCGCTGGCTGAGGTGTGGCGTTCGTTCGGTGTGGTGCCGGACG
>NZ_JZWY01001228.1:0-416 GCF_000966955.1 Streptomyces sp. NRRL S-495 | reverse complement strand
CCGGACGCGGTGGTGGGTCATTCGCAGGGTGAGATCGCAGCCGCGTGTGTGGCCGGCGGCTTGAGTCTGGAGGACGGGGCGCGGGTGGTGGCGTTGCGTTCCCGTGCGATAAGGGTGCTGGCGGGTCGTGGTGGTATGGCGTCGTTGCCGCTGCCGGTGGATGTGGCGCGGGAGCGGATCGGTGCGTGGGCGGGGCGGTTGTCGGTGGCGGCGGTGAACGGGCCGTCGTCGACGGTGGTGTCGGGCGACGCGGACGCGGTCACGGCGCTGGTCGACGCGCTGGTCGGTGAGGGTGTGCGGGCGCGTGTGATCGAGGTGGACTACGCGTCGCACTCCGCGCACGTGGAGGAGATCCGGGAGCGGCTCCTCGTCGACCTGGACGGCATCACCCCCCTCTCGGGTTCGGTGCCGTTCTT
>NZ_JZWY01001227.1:0-393 GCF_000966955.1 Streptomyces sp. NRRL S-495 | reverse complement strand
ACTGGCTGGACACCAAGGCCCTGGACGCGGAGTACTGGTACCGGAACCTGCGGGAGACGGTGGAGTTCGGGCGGGCCACGGACACGCTGCTGGGCGAGGGCTTCCGGTTCTTCGTCGAGTCCAGCCCGCACCCCGTGCTCACCTTCGGTGTCCAGCAGACCGCCGACGCGGCCGACACCGCCGGCTCCGCGCAGGGCCCCGCCGTGGTCGTGGGCACCCTGCGGCGCGGCGAGGGCGGCCTCGACCGCTTCCTGACGTCCCTGGGCGAGGCATACGCGGGCGGTCTGCTGCCCGACTGGGACCGGGTGTTCACCGGACAGCGTCCGGGCAGTGTCTCCCTGCCTACCTACCCCTTCCAGCGTCGCCCGTACTGGCTGGAGGACACCGGTCCCG
>NZ_JZWY01000183.1:0-36327 GCF_000966955.1 Streptomyces sp. NRRL S-495 | reverse complement strand
GGGTGGGGGTGGGGTCGGGGTGATCCAGATGGAGCGGAGGCCGGTGGCGTGGGCGCCGCGGAGGTCGGTGGCGGGGTTGTTGCCGACCATCCAGTCGGCGGGGGTGAGGGTGCGGCCGAGGCGGGCGGCGGCGAGGTGGAAGATCGCGGGGTCCGGTTTGCGGGTGCCGGCCTCCTCGGAGACGACGACGGCGTCGACGGCGGGGAGCAGGCCGGTGCGGGTGAGTTTGGCGCGCTGGATGTCGGTGCAGCCGTTGGTGACGACGGCGATGGGCCAGCCGGCCGAGCGCAGGGCGGCGAGGGCCTCGGGGGCGCCGGGGAGCGGGTGGGTGCGGGCGGCCTCCTGGGCGACGTGTTGTTCCCAGAGGTCGGCGCCGGTGTGCGGGAGGTCGTAGTGGGCGGCGATCCGGGCGAAGCCGGTGGGGGAGCGGTCGGCGCGGAAGAGAGCGAAGACGGTGGGGGCGGCCTCGGCCGGCAGGCCGTGGGTGGCGCAGAAGGCCGGGGTCCAGGCGTCGGGGCCGCCCTCGCGTTCGACCAGGGTGTGGTCCAGGTCGATCAGGAGCAGAGGTGGTGGCGAGGAGTGGGTGGCCATGTGCGGAGAGTAGTGGATCGCCCGGGGGGCGACTTATTGCGCATCACTTGCAATTACCTGATACAGGCAGCACAGTGGTGGGGCAGGGTGGGGTCGGACCGTTTCAGCTTGCCTGTCGAGCAGTCCTGGCCGTGCGGAAGCGCGCCGGGAGTCCTCCCTCACAGCTGATCGTCTTCCCAACCGGCGCCCGCCGGGACAGCGGTCCGCCCACCCCGCCCAGACCCCCCTGAGCCCGCCCTCGCACCCGCCCCCGCGGCCGTCAAGAAACCGTCAGGAGCGGGACGGGGAGCGTCAGGAACCCGTACGGACCAGTGATGGCACCGGGGCGCGGCCCGCAGGATCGGAACAACCGATCGACTGCGGAGGTCCCGTCCGATGTCCAGCCCCCTCTCCCCGGCCCTCGCCGCCGAGCCCGAGCCGCCGGATACCGGCGCCGCGGCGTCCGACGGGGGTGGTGACGAGCGGCACCGGCTGACGGTGTCCGGCGGGCTGGCGGCGCTCTCCCTGGACGCGATGGCCTCGGTGGCCTACGGGCCGGAGTCGATCGTGCTGGTGCTCGCGGCGGCCGGGGCGTACGGGCTCGGGTTCACCCTGCCCGTCACGGCGGCGATCGCGGTGCTGCTGGCGGTGCTGGTGGCCTCCTATCGGCAGGTGATCGCGGCGTTCCCGGACGGCGGCGGCTCCTACGCGGTGGCGAAGGCGCACCTGGGCCGGCGGACGGCGCTGACGGCCGCGGCCTCCCTGGTGATCGACTACGTGCTGAACGTCGCGGTCTCGGTGACGGCCGGTGTGGCGGCGCTGACCTCCGCGGTGCCGGGCCTGTACGAGGACCGGGTGTGGCTGTGTCTGGGCGTGCTGGCGCTGGTGACGGCGGTGAACCTGCGCGGGATCGCCGAGTCCGCCCGCTGGTTCATGGCGCCCACCGCCGTCTTTGTGCTGTCGATCCTGGCGATCGTCGTGGTCGGCCTGTTCCGGGACGCGCCCGCGAGCACCGAGGCCGCCACCGGGCACGCCTCGGTGCTGACGGAGAACGCCACGACGGTCGGCGCGCTGCTGCTGCTCAAGGCCTTCGCGGCCGGGTGCTCGGCGCTCACCGGCGTGGAGGCGGTGGCGAACGCTGTCCCGTCCTTCCGCACGCCGGGCGTGAAGCGCGCCCAGCGCACCGAAGTCGCGCTCGGCGCGCTGCTCGGTGTGATGCTCATCGGACTGGCGGTACTGATCGGCCGCTTCCACCTCCAGCCGGTCGAGGGCGTCACCGTGCTCGCCCAGCTCGCCGACGCCTCGCTCGGCCACGGCGCCGGCTTCTACGTCGTCCAGTTCGCCACCGTCGTCCTGCTCGGCCTGGCCGCCAACACCTCCTTCGGCGGCCTGCCCGTCCTGCTCCACCTGCTGGCCCGCGACAACCACCTGCCGCACGTCTTCGCCCTGCGCGCCGACCGCCAGGTGCACCGCCACGGCGTGCTGTTCCTGGCCGCCGTCTCGGCCGTGCTGCTGCTCGCCTCCGGCGGCGACGTCAACAGCCTGGTCCCGCTCTTCGCGATCGGCGTCTTCGTCGGCTTCACCGTCTGCCAGGTCGGCATGGTCCGCCACTGGTCGCAGGAGAAGCCGTCCCACTGGCGGGCCAAGGCCGCCCTCAACGGCTTCGGCGCGCTGCTCACCGGCACCGCCACCCTGGTCGTCACCGGCACCAAGTTCACCGAGGGCGCCTGGGGCATCTGCCTGGCCCTGCCCCTGCTGGTGCTGCTCTTCGAGGCCGTCCACCGCAGCTACGCCCGGATCGGCGAGCGCCTGGAACTCGGCCGCGTCCCCGGCCCGCTCACCCCGCAGCGCAGCCTGGTCGTCGTCCCGGTCACCGCGATCACCCGCCTCACCCGCGACGGCCTCTCCGCCGCCCTCTCCCTCGGCGACGAGGTCATGGCCGTCACCGTCGTCCACGACCCCGCCGAGACCGAGACGCTGCGCCGGGACTGGGAGCTGTGGGCCCCGGGCGTCCCGCTGGTGGAGATCCCGGACGGCCACCGCCGGCTGGGGCAGCCGATCGCGGCCTTCGTCAACGAGCTCGCCACTGAGCACGCCTACGACCGCCTCACCGTCCTCATCCCCGAGGTCGAGCCGGCCCGTTTCTGGCAGCGCGCGCTGCAGAACCGTCGCGGCGCCGTCATCGACCGGGCCCTGCGCCGGCACACCGACGCGGTGGTCTGCCGGCTCCGGATGCGGATGTGACTCCGGACGCGGATGTGACGAGGGCCCCAGGCGTGCGGGGGGGATTAATGGCTTATGCCCGGATGTAAGAGAGCCGATCGTCATATCTTGACGATGTCTTAACGGCCCCTCCGGCAGCCCCCGAAACGCCTCCACCGCGCCCGGCACGCCTCGCCCATAGCGGCTCCGACCTGCGGAAACATCCCGCCGCTCGGGCGTGCCGGGCGTCCCGCGCACGCCACGACGGCCCATTGCGCGCCCGGTGTGCGCCCTTACGCTCGCCCATGTGTTCAACCTGCCCCAGGCGCTCAAGCGCCTAGTGATCGGCCGGGCCATGCGCAGCGAGGAGCTCGGCGAGACGCTGCTCCCCAAGCGGCTGGCCCTGCCGATCTTCGCCTCCGACCCGCTCTCCTCGGTCGCCTACGCGACCCAGGAGATCCTGCTGGTGCTCACCGTCGGTGGCGCCGCCTTCCTCAACCTGACCCCGTGGGTCGCGGCCGGTGTGGTCGCGCTGATGGCGGTCGTGGTGATGTCCTACCGCCAGGTCGTGCACGCCTATCCCAGCGGAGGCGGCTCCTACGAGGTGGTGTCGCGCAACCTGGGCGCCAACTCGGGCCTGGTGGTGGCGGCCTCGCTGCTGGTCGACTACGTGATGACGGTCGCCGTCTCGGTGGCCTCCGGCGTGGACAACATCATCTCCGCGCTGCCCTCGCTGGCGGACCACCGGGTGGAGCTGGCGGTCGGTTTCGTCGTCCTGCTGATGGCGGTGAACCTGCGCGGTGTCCGGGAGTCCGGCAAGGCCTTCGCCGCGCCGACCTACCTGTTCATCGGCGGCATCCTGCTGATGGTGGTCACCGGGCTGGTCCGGGTGGCGCTCGGCGACGCCCCGGTGGCGGCCAGCGCCGCGTACGGGATCGTGCCGGAGGACGGCAAGGACACCCTGGCCGGGCTGGGGCTGCTGATGCTGGGCCTGCGCGCCTTCGCCTCCGGCTGCACCGCGCTGACCGGGGTGGAGGCGATCTCCAACGGCGTGCCGGCGTTCCGGGCGCCGAAGTCGAGGAACGCCGCCGCGACCATGGCCGTGATGGGCACCACGGCGGTGGTGATGTTCATCGGCATCACCGCGCTGGCGCTGATCTCCAAGGTCCACATCGCCGACAACGCCTGCCACCTCACCGGCTTCCCCGGGGACTGCGCGACCGCGCCGCAGCAGACCGTGATCGCCCAGCTGGCGGCGGCGATCCTCGGCGGGGACGGCAGTGTCCTCTTCTACTTCATCCAGGCGGTCACCGCGCTGGTGCTGATCCTGGCGGCCAACACGGCGTTCAACGGCTTCCCGCTGCTGGCCTCGATCCTGGCCGAGCACCGCTACCTGCCGCGGCAGATGCACACCCGCGGCGACCGGCTGGCCTTCTCCAACGGGATCATCGCGCTCGCGGTGGTGGCCGGCGGCCTCCTCTGGCTGTACGACGCCGACGTCACCAGCCTGATCCACCTCTACATCCTGGGCGTCTTCACCTCCTTCACGCTGTCGCAGATCGGCATGGTGAAGCACTGGAACCGGGCCCTGGCCACCGAGACCGACCCGGCGGTGCGGGGCGCCGCCCAGCGCTCCCGGGTGATCAACTTCTTCGGCGCGGTCACCACCGCGCTGGTGCTGGTCATCGTGCTGCTGACCAAGTTCACCCAGGGCGCCTGGCTGGCCGTGGTCGCGGCGGCGGTGCTGTGGGTGATGATGCGCGGCATCCGGCGGCACTACGACGGCGTCGCCGAGGAACTGGCGGTGGACGACCCGGAGGCCGAGTCGGTGCGGCCGTCCCGGGTGCACGGCATCGTGCTGGTCTCCAAGGTGCACAAGCCCACCCTGCGGGCGATCGGCTACGCGCAGGCGTTCGCGCCGGACTCGCTGGAGGCGCTCACGGTCGCGGTCGAGCCGGACGCCACCGGGGAACTGGAGCGCCGCTGGGACGAACTGGCCCTGCCGGTGCCGCTCAAGGTGCTGGACTCGCCGTACCGGGAGATCACCAAGCCGGTGGTCCAGTACGTGCGGGACTACCGGCGGACCAGCCCGCGGGACGCGGTGGCGGTGTTCATCCCGGAGTACGTGGTCGGGCACTGGTGGGAGCACCTGCTGCACAACCAGTCGGCGCTCTGGCTGAAGAGCCGGCTGCTGTTCACCCCGGGGGTGATGGTGATCAGCGTGCCGTGGCAGCTGACCTCCTCCAACCGGGCGAACCGGCCCTCGGGGCGCGCCCCGGGCGCGGTCCGGCGCGGTGAGCCGGCGGTGCGGCGGGAGCGGGAGAAGCTCCAGGCCCCCGAGCACGCGTAGGCGGACGGCGGACAGCCGTCGGGCCCCGGACAGCACCCCGCTGTCCGGGGCCTTGCCGTACCCGGTCACGTACCTGGTCAACGCACCCGGTCACAGCCCGGACAAGCCCCCGTATGGAGCCCGTCAACAATCGAACGGGCGCCGTATGGAGGGCGTCAAGAACGCCGTTGACGCTCCGTGAGCGCGATTGGCTGGGCCTTGCCGGCCTCTCCGCCGGAGCCGTGCCGGCACACGAACGCGGGCCGCGGCCACCTCCGAACCACCGTGGTGGAGTCCATGTCCGATCTCATCTACGTCGTCGTCACGGTCGCCGTGTTCGGCGTCATCGCCCTGATCGCGCGGGGGGTGGAGAAGCTGTGAGCGCCGAGAACGTCGCAGGTCTCATCGTGGCCGTGGCCCTCGTCGGCTACCTCATCCTCGCGCTGATCTACCCGGAGAAGTTCTGACATGAGTTCGACTCTCGCGGGCTGGCTGCAGGTCCTCGCCCTGGTGGGCGCGCTGGCCCTGTGCTACCGCCCCCTGGGCGACTACATCGCCCACACCCTCACCACCTCCAGGCACCTCAGAGCCGAGAAGGCCCTGTACAAGGTGATCGGCGTGGACGCCGACGCCGACCAGCGCTGGCCGGTCTACCTGCGTTCGGTGCTGGCCTTCTCGGCGGTGTCCGTCCTCTTCCTCTACACCCTGATCCGGGTGCAGCAGTGGCTGCCGCTGGGCCTGGGCGTCGACCAGATGCCCGGCCACCAGGCGTGGAACACCGCGATCTCCTTCGTGGCCAACACCAACTGGCAGTCCTACAGCGGCGAGGCCGCGATGGGGCACCTGGCCCAGATGGCCGGCCTGGCGGTGCAGAACTTCGTCTCCGCGGCCGTCGGCATCGCGGTGGTCGCCACCCTGATCCGGGGCTTCACCCGCAACCGCACCGACCGGCTGGGCAACTTCTGGGTGGACCTCACCCGGATCAGCGTCCGGCTGCTGCTGCCGATCTCGATCGTGTTCGCGCTGGCCCTGGTGGCCACGGGCGTGGTGCAGAACTTCCACGGCTTCCACGAGGTGGCCACGCTGGCGGGCGACCCGCAGTCGGTCCCGGGCGGGGCGGTGGCCTCGCAGGAGGTCATCAAGCTGCTGGGCACCAACGGCGGCGGCTTCTACAACGCCAACTCGGCGCACCCGTTCGAGAACCCGACCGGGCTGAGCAACTTCCTGGAGATCTTCCTCATCCTGGTGATCCCGTTCGCGCTGCCGCGGGCCTTCGGCCGGATGGTCGGGGACAACCGCCAGGGCTACGCGATCGTCTCGGTGATGGGCCTGTTCTGGGTCGCCTCGGTGGCGCTGATGACCCTGGCCGAGTCGCACCACGCGGGCACCGCGCTGCAGTCGGCCGGCGGGGCGATGGAGGGCAAGGAGCAGCGGTTCGGCATCGCGGCGTCCAGCCTGTTCGCGGCCTCGACGACGCTGACCTCGACCGGAGCGGTGAACTCCTTCCACGACTCGTACACCGCGTTCGGCGGCGGGCTGACGATGTTCAACATGATGCTGGGCGAGATCGCGCCCGGCGGTGTGGGCTCGGGCCTGTACGGGATGCTGGTGCTGGCGATCGTCGCGGTGTTCGTGGCCGGTCTGATGGTCGGCCGCACCCCCGAGTACCTGGGCAAGAAGCTCGGCGGCCGGGAGATGAAGTTCGCCTCCCTCTACATCCTGACCACGCCGACCCTGGTGCTGGTCGGCACGGGTGTCGCGATGGCGCTGCCGGGCCAGCGGGCCGGGATGCTGAACTCGGGCGCCCACGGCTTCTCCGAGGTGCTGTACGCCTTCACCTCGGGCGCCAACAACAACGGTTCGGCGTTCGCCGGCATCACGGTGAACACCGACTGGTACGACACCGCGATCGGCCTGGCGATGGTGTTCGGCCGGTTCCTGCCGATGGTCTTCGTCCTGGCCCTGGCCGGCGCGCTCGCCCAGCAGCAGCCGGTCCCCGCCACCCCGGGCACCCTGCCCACCCACAAGCCGCTGTTCGTGGGCCTGCTGTCGGGCGTCGTCCTGATCGTCGTCGGCCTCACCTACTTCCCGGCCCTGGCTCTCGGGCCGATCGCGGAAGGTCTCTCCTGATGTCGTCCACCATGACCGAAGAATCCGAGCGGGCCGAGCAGCCGGCCCCGCAGCCGGAGACGGCGTCCGCCGAGGCGCCGCACAGAGTGTCCGGCGGCCTGCTGGACCCCAAGCTGATCGTCGCGTCCCTGCCGGACGCGGTGAAGAAGCTCGACCCCCGGGTGATGGTCAAGAACCCGGTGATGTTCGTGGTCGAGGTCGGCTCGGTCGTCACCACGGTCGCCGCGATAGCCGACCCCAGCGTGTTCGCCTGGTCGATCACGGTGTGGCTCTGGCTGACCACGGTCTTCGCCAACCTGGCCGAGGCCGTCGCCGAGGGCCGCGGCAAGGCGCAGGCGGACACCCTGCGCCGGACCAAGACCGACACCATGGCCCGCCGCCTCACCGACTGGCCGCGCTCGCGGGCCGAGGAGGAGGTCGCCGGTACCGCGCTGCAGCTCGGTGACCACGTGGTGGTCGAGGCCGGCCAGATCATCCCCGGCGACGGCGACGTCGTCGAGGGCGTGGCCTCCGTCGACGAGTCGGCGATCACGGGCGAGTCCGCGCCGGTGATCCGGGAGTCGGGCGGCGACCGCTCGGCCGTGACCGGTGGCACCAAGGTGCTGTCGGACCGGATCGTGGTGAAGATCGCCTCGGAGCCCGGCAAGTCCTTCATCGACCGGATGATCGCCCTGGTCGAGGGCGCCGCCCGGCAGAAGACGCCGAACGAGATCGCGCTCAACATCCTGCTGGCCTCGCTGACCATCGTCTTCCTGGTGGCGGTCGTCACCCTGCAGCCGATGGCCACCTACGCCGGTGCCCCGCAGTCGATGATCGTGCTGGTCGCGCTGATCGTGGCGCTGATCCCGACCACCATCGGCGCGCTGCTCTCGGCGATCGGCATCGCCGGCATGGACCGCCTCGTCCAGCGCAATGTGCTGGCGATGTCGGGCCGCGCCGTCGAGGCGGCGGGCGACGTCAACACCCTGCTGCTCGACAAGACCGGGACCATCACCCTCGGCAACCGCCAGGCCGCCGAGTTCCAGCCGGTCAGCGGCGTCCCCGTCGAGGAGCTCGCCGACGCCGCCCAGCTGTCCTCGCTGGCCGACGAGACGCCGGAGGGCCGCTCGATCGTCGTCCTCGCCAAGACCGGGTACGGTCTGCGGGCCCGCGCCCAGGGCGAGCTGACGCACGCCACCTGGGTGCCGTTCACCGCGCAGACCCGGATGTCCGGCGTCGACCTCGACGAGGACGAGGGGCTGCACCAGGTCCGCAAGGGCGCGGCCGCGGCCGTCGCCAACTGGGTCACCGCCAACGGCGGCGCCGTCTCCGACGAGGTCTCCGCCCTGGTCGACGGCATCTCCGCCGCCGGTGGCACCCCGCTGGTCGTCGCCACCAGGACCGGTGACGCGCCGGCCCGGATCCTCGGGGTGATCCACCTCAAGGACGTGGTGAAGGAGGGCATGCGGGAGCGCTTCGACGAGCTGCGCCGGATGGGCATCAGGACCGTCATGATCACCGGCGACAACCCGCTGACCGCCCGGGCGATCGCGGAGGAGGCGGGCGTGGACGACTTCCTCGCCGAGGCCACCCCCGAGGACAAGATGGCCCTGATCAAGAAGGAGCAGGCCGGCGGCAAGCTGGTCGCGATGACGGGCGACGGCACCAACGACGCCCCCGCCCTCGCCCAGGCCGACGTCGGTGTCGCGATGAACACCGGGACCATGGCGGCCAAGGAGGCCGGCAACATGGTCGACCTGGACTCCAACCCGACCAAGCTGATCGAGATCGTCGAGATCGGCAAGCAGCTCCTGATCACCCGCGGCGCGCTGACCACGTTCTCCATCGCCAACGACGTCGCCAAGTACTTCGCGATCATCCCGGCGATGTTCGCGGCGGTCTACCCGGGCCTGGACAAGCTGAACATCATGCAGCTGCACAGCCCCCAGTCCGCGATCACCTCGGCGATCATCTTCAACGCCCTGGTCATCGTCGGCCTGATCCCGCTGGCCCTGCGCGGGGTGAAGTACCGCCCCTCCGACGCCAGTTCGCTGCTGCGTCGCAACATCGGGGTCTACGGCCTCGGCGGCCTGGTCGTCCCGTTCGTCGGCATCAAGCTGATCGACCTGGTCGTCCAGTTCGTCCCCGGCCTGAGCTGAGAGAGGAGAAACGCATCATGTCCAAGCCCCTGCCCACCGCCGTGCGCACGCACTTCACCGCGCTGCGCGCCCTGCTGGTCCTGACGGTGCTCCTCGGCATCGCCTACCCGCTGCTGGTCACCGGCATCTCCCAACTGGCCTTCGCGGACAAGGCGAACGGCTCGATCGTCAAGGTCGACGGCAAGGAGGCCGGCTCCAGCCTGCTGGGCCAGAACTTCAACCTCCCCAAGCAGAACCCGGACGACCCGGACGAGGCCCCCCGCCCCGACCCGCAGTGGTTCCAGCCCCGCCCGGGCGCCTACGACCCCAAGGCCTCCGGCGCCTCCAACCTGGGCCCCAACAGCGAGGACCTCGCCAAGAACATCGAGGACCGCCGCCAGGCCGTCGCCGCGTTCGACGGCGTCGACCCGGCGAGCGTCCCGGTGGACGCCCTCACCGCCTCCGGCTCCGGCCTGGACCCGCACATCTCCACCGCCTACGCCCAGGAGCAGGTCGAGCGGGTCGCCAAGGCCCGCAACCTGCCGGTGGACACCGTCCGCAGGCTGGTCGACCAGAACACCGACGGCCGCCCGCTCGGCTTCCTCGGGCAGCCGGGTGTCAATGTGGTCCTGCTCAACCAGGCCCTGGCGGCACAGAAGTGACGACAGATCGGCCGAAGAGCTGAGACGGGCCGGTCCGGTCCGGGGCGAGCGCCCCGGACCGGACCGGCCCGCCGTCCGTCCCCCGTACGACCCGTCCCCCGTACGACGCAGAAGACGAAAGAGCAGCGCCCATGGCCCGCGACCTCACCCCCGGCACCGGCCACCGACGCGGCCGGCTGAGGGTGTACCTCGGTTCCGCTCCCGGTGTCGGCAAGACCTACCGGATGCTGGACGAGGCCCGGCGCAGACAGGACCGGGGCGCGGACGTCGTCGTCGGCTGGATCGAGTGCCACGGGCGCCGCCACACCGAGGCGATGCTCGACGGCCTGGAGGTCGTGCCGGGCGTCCACCGCGCCTACCGGGAAACCGACTTCGAGGAGATGGACCTCGACGGGGTACTGCGGCGGAAGCCCACGGTTGTCCTCGTGGACGAACTGGCGCACACCAACATTCCCGGCGGGCGGCACGGCAAGCGCTGGCAGGACGTCGACGAGCTGCTGGACGCCGGGATCGACGTCATCACCACGGTGAACATCCAGCACCTGGAGTCGTTGAACGACGTCGTCCAGAAGATCACCGGCATCCCGCAGCGCGAGACCGTCCCGGACGAGGTGGTGCGCCGGGCCGACCAGATCGAACTCGTCGACATGGCCCCCCAGGCGCTGCGCCGCCGGATGGCCCACGGCAACGTCTACAAGGCGGAGAAGGTGGACGCCGCGCTCTCGAACTACTTCCGGGTCGGCAACCTCACCGCCCTGCGCGAGCTCGCCCTGCTCTGGGTGGCCGGGCGGGTCGACGAGGGCCTGCGCGACTACCGGGCCAGCCACAACATCGACCGGGTCTGGGAGACCCGCGAACGGGTCGTGGTCGCCCTCACCGGCGGCCCCGAGGGCGAGACCCTGGTCAGACGCGCCGCCCGCATCGCGGACCGGACGGCGGGCGGCGACCTGCTCGCCGTCCACGTCACCCGCAGCGACGGCCTGGCCGGCGCCTCCTCCGGCGCCCTCGCCCAGCAGCGGCAGCTCGTCGAGAGCCTCGGCGGCAGCTACCACGTGGTCGTCGGCGACGACATCCCCACCTCGCTGCTCGCCTTCGCCCGCGCCCACGACGCCACCCAGCTCGTCCTCGGCACCAGCCGCCGCGGCCGGACCGCCCGCTTCCTCACCGGCCCCGGCATCGGCGAGACCACGGTGGACGCCTCCGAGGACATCGACGTCCACATGGTCACCCACGAGTTCACCGGCCGGGGCCGGCTGCCCGCGCTCGGCCGCCGCCACTCCCGGCGCCGCACCGTGGCCGGCTTCCTGGCCGGCCCGATCGTGCCCTCGCTGCTGACCCTGGTCCTGTCCCAGTTCCACGACACCGTCAACCTCACCACCGATGCGCTGATCTTCCAGCTCGGCGTCGTGGTGGTCGCCCTGCTCGGCGGCGCCACCTCGGCCCTGCTGGCCTCGCTGGTCGCCTCGGTGCTGCTCAACTACTTCTTCATCCCGCCCGTCCACGCCTTCACCATCGGCGAGACCAACAACATCATCGCCCTGGTGGTCTTCGCGGCCGTCGCGCTGACCGTCTCCACCGTGGTCGACCACGCGACCCGCCTCACCGCCCGCGCCGCCCGCGCCACCGCCGAGGCCGAGACCCTCTCCACCCTGGCCGGCAGCGTCCTGCGCGGCGCCGACGCCCTGCCCGCGCTGCTGGAGAAGTCCCGCACCGCCTTCGGCATGAGCTCGGTGGCCCTGTTGGGCCGCACCGGCGGCGAGGTGCTCGCCTCCTGCGACACCGCCGCCGAGGTGAAGGACGCCGCCGACGGTGACCGGGCCGACAACGGCGGCGCCGCTCCGGACCACACCCTGGTCACCACCGAGGTCCCCGTCGGCGCCGACGCCGTCCTGGTCCTCACCGGCCGCCGGCTGCCCGCCGCCGACCAGCGCGTCCTCACCGCCTTCGCCGCCCACGTCGCCGCCGCCCTGGAACGCGACCGCCTCGCCGTCGTCGCCGCCGAGGTCGAACCGATCAAGGCCGCCGACCGGATGCGCACCGCCCTGCTCGCCGCCGTCAGCCACGACCTGCGCACCCCGCTCGCCGCCGCCCTCGCCTCGGTCGGCTCGCTGCGCAGCCCGGACGTCGAGTTCTCCCCCGAGGACCAGGCCGAACTCCTCGCCACCGCCGACGAGTCCCTGGTCAAACTCACCCGTCTGGTGGACAACCTGCTCGACATGAGCCGCCTCCAGGCCGGCGCGCTCACCCTCCACCTCGCCGAGACCCACCTCGACGAGATCCTGCCCCGCGCCCTCGACTCGCTCGCCGACCCGTACGCGCCCGTCCAGCCGCTCGACCTGGAGACCGTCCCGCCGGTGCTCGCCGACCCGCCGCTGCTGGAGCGCGTCCTCGCCAACGTCATCACCAACGCCCTGCGCCACAACGCCCCCGGCGCGCCGGTCCTGGTCGCCGCCAGCCACCACGCCGGACGGGTAGAACTGCGGGTGATCGACCGCGGCCCCGGCATCGCCCCCGAGGACCGCGACCGGGTGTTCCTGCCGTTCCAGCGCCTCGGCGACACCGACAACACCACCGGTGTCGGCCTCGGCCTCGCCCTCTCCCGCGGCCTCGCCGAAGCCATGGACGGCAGTCTGGAGGTCGAGGACACCCCCGGCGGCGGCACCACCATGCTGCTCACCCTGCCGGCCGCCCCGGCCCGGCCCCTGCCCGCCGGTCCCGTGCCCGTACCCGCCGATCCGCTGCCCGCCGATCCGCTGCCCGCCGGTCCCATGCCCGCCCAGCACCCCGGGGAGGCCCCCGTATGAGCGAGATCCTCGTCGTCGACGACGAGCCGGCGCTGCTGCGCACCCTGCGGATCAACCTCGGCGCCCGGCAGTACGCCGTCCGCACCGCCGCCACCGGCGGCGAGGCCCTGGCCCGCGCCGCCAGGACCTCCCCCGACGCCGTCCTGCTCGACCTCGGCCTGCCCGACCTCGACGGCATGGACGTCATCCGCGGCCTGCGCAGCCGCAGCGCGGTGCCGATCATCGTGCTCTCCGGCCGGGCCGACGCCGCCGACCGGATCGGCGCCCTGGACGCCGGCGCCGACGACTACCTCACCAAGCCGTTCCTGATGGACGAACTGCTGGCCCGGCTGCGCGCCGTGCTGCGCCGCCCGCCGGTCACCGTCGGTCCCGCGGCGCCCGCGCCGGTGATCGGCGACCACACCGTGGACCTCGCCGCCACCACCGTGACCGGGCCGGACGGCCCGGTGCGGCTCACCCCGACCGAGTGGCGGATCCTGTCCCTGCTGCTGGCCCACCCCGGCCGGCTGGTGCCCGGCCGGCGGATCCTGCGCGAGGTCTGGGGCCCGGCCCACGAGGAACGGGGCAACTACCTGCGGGTCTACCTGGCCGGCCTGCGGCGGAAGCTGGAGCGCGACCCCGCCCGGCCGCGCCATCTGATCACCGAGCCGGGGATCGGCTACCGCTACGAGCCCTGAACGAGCCCCGGACCGCCGGACGTGTCAACGGCCCGTCAGGAGCGGCCGCCCCGGCGCCAACAGGGCGTCAAGAGCGTCCGGGCCGGTCGTCCGGGGGCATAGCGTCGGTGGTGAGGAAGCGGCCCCGCTCCGTGGGGGATGCCTGGGGCCGCTTCGCCGCTCCGGCGGCCACCCGGGTGGGGGAGGGGCGCGCGGTGCCGGCATCGCGCGCCCCGATCACCCGTCCGGCGGACGCCCGTCCGGCCCGGCCGCGTCCCGGCACTGTGCGGTGCCGCCCGGCGCGGTCCGGCCGGGTCCAGCCCCGGTCCGGGTTCAGCCCCCGTCCGTGCCGTCCGACTGCCGGGGCAGCGCCAGGGCCACCGTGTCGGCGAACTCCCGTACCGCGCTGGTCCGGCTGACGACCCGACCGCTGTGCACCACCAGCCGGCTGTGTCCGCCCGCCAGCGCCCCGGACAGGCTGTCCCCGCGCACCGCCAGCAGCTCCGCCGGGAATCCGGCGTCCACCCGCACCGGCGGCAGCCCGATCGCCAGCCGCGCCTGGTTGGAGACCGCGTCGTACGCCGCGTCGGGGTCCAGCACCCCGGCTGCCGCCAGCAGGTACGCGGCCTCCAGCGGGTCCGCCCGCCCGACCGGGTTGGCACCGTCGCGCAGCGAGCCGCTGCCGGCCGCCAGTGGCACCCGGGCCTTCAGCAGGTCCCGCAGCGGCGCCGGCCGCAGCCCGCCCGCCAGGCCCTCCAGCCCCGAACAGCCGCCGTTCTGCGGCAGGCAGACCACCCGGACCCCGCTGTTGGCCAGCACCGTCGCGGCGCCCGGCGCGAGCGACCCGCAGGGACCGACCACCACCCGGGGCCGCAGCGGGGCGAGCGCCCCGGCCAGCCGGGCCAACTGCACCGGATCGGCGGCCGTGGTGTGCAGGTCCACCGGACAGTCCGCCTCCCGGGCGGCCTCCAGCAGCAGTTGGACGTAGCCGGCCGGGTCCGGGTCCAGCTCGGGGCAGCCGCCGGCGGCGGTGGCGCCCAGCTTGAGCGCCTCCCGCAGCTGGGCCCGGCCGTCCGCCCCGGCCCGGCCGGTGAGCAGCCGGGGCATCGCGACGGCCTGGAGGTCGGCGAGGCCGCGCAGCGCCTGCTGGGAGGTGAGGACCGCCTCCAGTCGGCGCAGCCCGTGCACGTCGCCGATCCGGACGTGGGTGCGCTGGGCGGTCGCGCCGTAGCCGAGCGAGGTCAGGGCGGCCTCGGTGACCCGCCGGGTGAGCTCGGCGGGGGTCTCCGGCGGCGGGGTGGGCAGGGCGGCGGAGAAGGCGACGTCGTAGTGCGCGTGCGCCTCGGCCGGGGCCGGCAGCAGCAGATAGCCGCGCAGGTCGATCCTGGCCCCGGTGGTGACGGTGGGACCGCCGGGCACGGCCGGCAGGGGGCCGAGGCCGCCCGCGGTGCCGACGGCCTGGATCCGGTCGCCGCTGATCCGTACGTCCACCACCCGGCCGTCCGCCAGCCTGGCCCCGGTGAGCAGCAGGACGGGCCCGTGCCCGAGCGGGTTGGCGGCCGGTCCGGGTCCGGGGTGCGGTCCGTCGGCGGCTGCGCTGTCCATCGCCCGGCTCCTTCTGGCGTCCGGTTCCTGCTCGGGTCAATGAGCGACGAGCCTACGGCGGGCGGACCCGGGGCGCCGGGAGGCGGGCAATAGTCGTATCGGCTTGGGCGCGCCCCCCGGGGGGCCGGTCGAACGCCGGACCTTCGATCGCTCGCCCGTGCGCCTCGCCGACCTGCGGACTTCGCCGCGGGATACGGATTTCACCTCTGGGCGCGGAACGTGTAATCTCTTCCTCGTTCGCCCCTATAGCTCAGTCGGTAGAGCGTCTCCATGGTAAGGAGAAGGTCTGCGGTTCGATTCCGCATGGGGGCTCTGGTGAGAAGGAGTCGGCTTCGGCTGTGCTCCGGATCACTGTGGCGGTGTAGCTCAGTTGGTAGAGCAAGCGGCTCATAATCGCTGTGTCACCGGTTCAAGTCCGGTCACCGCTACCCCGCGTAGTCGGTCGGGGGATCACACTCCCGGTCGGCTACTCTTGTCTGTGTTCTTATTCTTTCAAGGAAGGCACTCCCGTGGCTGCCACCGATGTCCGCCCGAAGATCACGCTGGCCTGCGTGGAGTGCAAGGAGCGGAACTACATCACCAAGAAGAACCGGCGTAACGACCCGGACCGTCTTGAGATGAAGAAGCACTGCCCCCGCTGCAACTCGCACACCGCGCACCGCGAGACCCGCTGACCCTCTCGTAGGGCAACGGGCCTGTGTGACAAGGTCCACGACTCCGGGCCGCATCCCTCATTGGGGGGTGCGGCCCGGAGTCTTTTGTGTAAGAACCGACTGTCCGCCGCGTTTCCTAGGAGCTGCCGATGGCACTCGACCCTTCCTTCATCGGGCGGACCTATCCGCCCACCGAGCCCTACGAGGTCGGTCGGGAGAAGATCCGCGAGTTCGCCGTCGCCGTGGGTGACGCCAATCCCGTGTACCTCGACCCGGAGGCCGCCAAGGCGCTCGGCCACCCGGACGTGATCGCGCCGCCGACCTTCCCGATCGTCCTCACCATGCGGGCCTCCGGCCAGGTGGTCCAGGATCCGGAGCTGGGTCTCGACTACAGCCGGGTCGTGCACGGCGACCAGAAGTTCAGCTACACCCGCCCGGTGCGGGCCGGTGACCGGCTGACCGTCTCGGTCACCGTCGACAACATCAAGTCGCTGGCCGGCAACGACGTGCTCACCGTGCGTGGCGAGGTCGCGGACGAGACCGGCGAGCACGTGGTGACGTCGGTCATGACCCTGGTGGCCCGGGCCGCCGACGAGAAGGCGGGGGAGTGAGCCCGATGGCGATCGGATACGACGAGGTCGAGGTCGGCACCGAGCTGCCGGCACAGTCCTTCCCGGTGACCCGGGCCGCGCTGGTGCAGTACGCGGGCGCCTCCGGCGACTTCAACCCGATCCACTGGAACGAGAAGGTCGCGCTGGAGGTCGGCCTGCCCGACGTCATCGCGCACGGCATGTTCACCATGGCCGAGGCCGTCCGGGTGGTGACCGACTGGGTCGGCGACCCGGCCGCGGTGGTCGAGTACGGCGTCCGGTTCGTCCGTCCGGTGCCGGTGCCCAACGACGGCACCGGCTCGGTGGTCGAGGTCACCGGCAAGGTGGCCAAGCTGCTCGACGACCGCCGGGTCCAGGTCGACCTGCTGGCGACCTACCAGGGCCAGAAGGTGCTCGGCATGGCCAAGGCGGTCGTCCGGCTCGTCTGAGCCCGCGCGCCTTCGCACCGCCGCGCACCTCGGGGCACCCCGCCCGCTCCGGCCCCGCCCCGGGGCGGGCGGGGGCGGGCTCCCCGTACCCTGGGGGCGTGCTGGAAGAACTCGACGCCCCCCTCGCCCCGCTGACCACCCTGCGGCTCGGCGGCCCGGCCCGCCGCCTGGTGACCGCGCACACCGATGACGAGGTGGTCGCCGCCGTGCGCGCCGCGGACGCGGCGGGGGAGCCGCTGCTGGTGCTCGGCGGCGGCTCCAACCTGGTGATCGGCGACGCCGGCTTCGCCGGCACGGTGCTGCGGATCGCCACCACCGGCTTCGCCCTGGACGGCACCGTCCTGGAGCTGGCGGCCGGCGAGGTCTGGGCCGACGCGGTGGCCCGCGCGGTCGACGCCGGACTGTCCGGGATCGAGTTCCTGGCCGGCATCCCCGGCTCGGCCGGTGCCACCCCGGTGCAGAACGTCGGCGCCTACGGCCAGGAGGTCGCGCAGACGATCACCGAGGTGGTCGCCTACGACCGCCGGGCCGACCGGGTGGTCACCCTCTCCAACGCCGAGTGCGCGTTCTCCTACCGGCACAGCCGCTTCAAGGCGGACCCCGAGCGCCATGTGGTGCTGCGGGTCCGCTTCGGACTGGAGGACGCCGCCGGGCGCTCCACCCCGGTCCGGTACGCCGAGGTCGCCAAGCACTTCGGGGTGGCCCAGGACGAGCGGGTCGACCTGGCGGCGGCGTACGCGGCCGTGCTCGGGCTGCGGGCCGGCAAGGGCATGGTGCTGGACCCGGCGGACCACGACACCTGGTCGGCGGGCTCCTTCTTCACCAACCCGGTGCTGGGCCCCGAGCAGTACACGGCCTTCCTGGCGCTGGCCGCCGAGCGCGAGCTGACCGCCCCCGCCTACCCGGCGCCGGACGGGCACACCAAGACCTCGGCCGCCTGGCTGATCGACCGGGCCGGCTTCGGCAAGGGTTACGGGAGCGGTCCGGCGACCCTCTCCACCAAGCACACCCTGGCGCTCACCAATCGCGGCGCGGCCACCACCGAGGACCTCCTCGCGCTGGCCCGGGAGATCCGGGACGGGGTGCGGGCGGCTTTCGGGGTGGAGCTGGTGAACGAGCCGGTGATGGTCGGCGTCAGCCTCTGAGCCGCCCGGCTCCCGCTGCTCGCTGCCCGCTTACCGCTTGCCGCTGCCCGGCCCTCAGGCCGTCAGCCAGGTGTCGATGTCCGCCAGCAGCTCCTTCCGCACGCTGTCCGGCGCGACCGAGCCGCGCACCGACTGCCGGGCCAGCTCGGCCAGCTCGGGGTCGGTGAAGCCCAGCACGTCGCGGGCCAGGTCGTACTGGTCGGCGAGCCTGGCGCCGAACAGCAGCGGGTCGTCGGCGCCGAGCGCCAGCGGCACCCCGGCGTCGAACAGCCGGCGCAGCGGGACGTCCTCCGGGCGCTCGTAGACGCCCAGCGAGACGTTCGAGGACGGGCAGACCTCGCAGGTCACCTGACGGTCGGCCAGCCGCTGCATCAGCCGCTCGTCCTCGGCGGCCCGTACGCCGTGGCCGATCCGGCCGGCGCCGAGGTCGTCCAGGCAGTCCCGGACGGACTCCGGGCCGGCCAGCTCGCCGCCGTGCGGGGCGGCCAGCAGCCCGCCCCGGCGGGCGATGTCGAAGGCCCGGTCGAAGTCGCGGGCCAGGCCGCGGCGCTCGTCGTTGGACAGGCCGAAGCCCACCACGCCCCGGTCGGTGTAGCGGACGGCGAGCCGGGCCAGGGTCCTGGCGTCCATCGGGGACTTCATCCGATTGGCCGCGACCAGGACCCTGATGCCGACCCCGGTGGCGGCGGCGGCCTGCTCCACCGCGTCCAGGATCAGCTCCAGGGCCGGGATCAGCCCGCCCAGCCGGGGCGCGTAGGAGGTCGGGTCGACCTGGATCTCCAGCCAGCGGGAGCCGTCCCGCCGCTCGTCCTCGGCGGTCTCCAGGACCAGCCGGCGGATGTCCTCCTCGTCGCGGAGGACCGAGCGGGCGGTGTCGTAGAGGCGCTGGAACCGGAACCAGCCGCGTTCGTCGGTGGCCCGCAGCCGGGGCGTTTCACCGGAGCTGAGCGCCTCCGGCAGCCGGACCCGGTGCTTCTCGGCCAGTTCGAGCAGGGTGGCCGGGCGCATCGAGCCGGTGAAGTGCAGGTGCAGGTGGGCCTTCGGAAGGTCCCTGACGTCTCGCGGGTTCAGCAGGCGTTCCATTCACGAATCCTGCCGTATCGGGGCCCCCTACGGGAACCGCCCTCTTCCCGGCCCCCGAAGGGGTGAAAAGAGGGCGGTCCGGTCAAGCGGTGTTGACGTCACGCTTCGAGGGCACCGCGAGCGGGCCCCGGGCGGGGAGGGTTCAGCGGGCCTCGGCCAGCAGCTTCTGGAGCCGGCCGACACCCTCGGCGAGGTCGGCGTCGCCCAGGGCGTAGGAGAGCCGCAGGTAGCCGGGGGTGCCGAAGGCCTCGCCGGGGACGACCGCGACCTCGACCTCGTCCAGGATCAGCGAGGCCAGCTCGGCGGAGGTCTGCGGACGCTGCCCGCGGATCTCCTTGCCCAGCAGGGCCTTGACGGACGGGTACACGTAGAAGGCGCCCTCGGGCTCGGGGCAGACCACGCCGTCGATCTCGTTGAGCATCCGGACGATGGTGCGGCGGCGCCGGTCGAAGGCGGTGCGCATCTCGTGGACGGCGGACAGGTCGCCGGCGACGGCGGCCAGGGCGGCGCGCTGGGCCACGTTGGAGACGTTCGAGGTGGCGTGCGACTGCAGGTTGGTCGCGGCCTTGATCACGTCCTTGGGGCCGATCACCCAGCCCACCCGCCAGCCGGTCATCGCGTAGGTCTTGGCGACACCGTTGACCACGACGGTCTTGTCCGCGAGCTCCGGCAGCAGGGCCGGCAGCGAGACGAACTCCGCGTCGCCGTAGACGAGGTGCTCGTAGATCTCGTCGGTGAGCACCCACAGCCCGTGCTCCACGGCCCAGCGGCCGATCGCCTCGGCCTCGGCCCGGGTGTACACCGCGCCGGTCGGGTTGGACGGCGAGACGAAGAGCACCACCTTGGTGTTCTCGGTACGGGCGGCCTCCAGCTGCTCGACCGAGACCTTGTAACCGGTGGTCTCGTCGGTCACGACCTCCACCGGCACACCGCCGGCCAGCTGGATCGACTCCGGGTAGGTGGTCCAGTACGGCGCCGGGACGATGACCTCGTCGCCCGGGTCGAGGATCGCCGCGAACGCCTCGTAGATCGCCTGCTTGCCGCCGTTGGTCACCAGCACCTGGGAGGCGTCCACCGCGTAGCCGGAGTCGCGCAGGGTCTTGGCCGCGATCGCCTCCTTGAGCTCCGGCAGGCCGCCGGCCGGGGTGTAGCGGTGGTTCCTCGGGTCGCGGCAGGCCTCGACGGCCGCCTCGACGATGTAGTCCGGGGTGGGGAAGTCCGGCTCACCGGCGCCGAAGCCGATGACGGGCCGGCCGGCCGCCTTGAGGGCCTTGGCCTTGGCGTCCACGGCGAGGGTGGCGGACTCCGCGATCGCGCCGATCCGGGCGGAGACGCGGCGGTCGGCGGGGCGGACGGAACGGTCGGGCTGCGGGGTGGAAGCGCTCATGCCTGCATGGTCGCAGACCGCACACCGCCCGGGCATGGCGGTTTCACGATATGTACGGGAGCGTCCGCATGGCGGCCGGGTCGGCCCCGGTGACGGCCCGAAAAGAAGAGGTTCGACCAAACGCCCTTCGACCCCGTACACTCACTGATCGACGGCCACCGAACGAACCGGAGCCTCCACCGCCGCGCAGAAACTGTGCGGACATCGGTGGAAGATACGGTAGGTTGGTCGTCACTACTGGGGCCGCGAGGTTCCGTAGGGCAATAGCTCAATTGGTAGAGCACCGGTCTCCAAAACCGGCGGTTGGGGGTTCAAGTCCCTCTTGCCCTGCTGCTCGATCCGTCATCAGCCCGTTCGCTCCACAGAGCGAGCGGGCTTGATGCGGAGAGGGCGCCGATCAGCACCGCTAGCCGGCCGCTCGTGCCTCTTCGGGTACGCAGTCGACGCTCGGCAGGACCCGGATTCAGGTGAGGACGAGTGACGGAGACCACGGGCTCCACCGCAACGCCTGAGAGCGGCAACCCCGAGGGGGCCGACGGCGCTGCCGACACCACCCCTGCGGAGGGTGATTCGCGCCGCAAGCGCTCTGGCGAGAAGAAGTCCGGCAAGCGGGCCAAGAAGGGCGTCTTCGCCCGTCTCGCCCTCTTCTACCGACAGATCATCGCCGAGCTGCGCAAGGTCGTCTGGCCGACCCGCAACCAGCTGGTGAGCTACACCACGGTCGTGGTCGTGTTCGTCGTGGTCGTGATGGCCTTCGTGTCCGGCCTCGACTACGGCTTCTCCAAGGCCGCCCTCTGGATCTTCGGCTGACCAAGCCGTTCCACCTGTGCGTACAACCTCCCGACCCGGGCCGGTCCTCGGCCCGGGTCGAGCTGTCTGCGTCGGAGGTACGGGGCCGCTACCGTTGACTCGGTACTGTTGAAGTCTTCGAGGCGAACTTCCGGCGACCGCGTGAGCGGAGCGGAGCCGGACCGTCGCGGAGCGTGCCACCTTCACCATCTCCAGGAAAGAAGCAGCCACCGTGTCTGAGTCCCCCCTGTACGACGCCGACGAGACCGTCCTCGAGGCGGATGTCGCCGCCGAGGACGCGGCCGAGCTGGCTGACGCCGTCGAGTCCGACGAGCAGCAGATCGTGGACGCGGTCGACTCCGACGAGGACGAGGTCGAGGCGTTCGACGAGGCGGAGGCCGGCGAGCCGGCCGAGGACGTCGCGCTGCACGTGGAGACCGAGGAGGAGCTCGTCGAGGACGCCGCCGACGAGGACGCCGAGGCCGCCGAGGACGAGGCCGCCGCCGAGGACACCGAGGAGGCCGCCGAGGAGGAGGCCGTCGAGGTCGACCCGGTCGCCAAGTTCCGCGAGGACCTCCGGTTCATGCCGGGCGAGTGGTACGTGATCCACACCTACGCCGGCTACGAGAACCGGGTGAAGCAGAACCTGGAGCAGCGCGCGGTCTCCCTCAACGTCGAGGAGTACATCTTCCAGGCCGAGGTGCCGCAGGAGGAGGTCGTCCAGATCAAGAACGGCGACCGCAAGACCATCCGCCAGAACAAGCTCCCCGGCTACGTCCTGGTGCGCATGGACCTCACCCCGGAGTCCTGGGGCGTCGTGCGCAACACCCCCGGTGTCACCGGCTTCGTCGGCAACGCCTACGACCCGTACCCGCTGACCCTGGACGAGGTCGTCAAGATGCTCGCCCCCGACGTCGAGCGCCAGGCGGCCAAGGAGGCCGGCAAGCCCTCGCCGGTCAAGCCCAGCGAGATCCAGGTCCTCGACTTCGAGGTCGGCGACTCGGTCACCGTCACCGACGGCCCGTTCGCGACCCTGCAGGCGACCATCAACGAGATCAACCCCGACTCGAAGAAGGTCAAGGGCCTGGTCGAGATCTTCGGCCGGGAGACCCCGGTCGAGCTCTCCTTCGACCAGATCCAGAAGAACTAGTCCCACAGTCTTCGGATTCGGGGCGGGCCCGCGGGCCCGCCCCGAATCCGTTTTGGTCCAGCGACGCCGAGGCGTTAGCCTGGTCCGATGTGTGTGCTGGCGACCGGGTGTCGCCCCGTGTCCGCACACACCAGCAATCACCTCTCGGAAGGACCCGGAGAGACATGCCTCCCAAGAAGAAGAAGGTCACGGGGCTTATCAAGCTCCAGATCAACGCCGGCGCGGCGAACCCGGCCCCGCCGGTCGGCCCCGCGCTGGGTCAGCACGGCGTCAACATCATGGAGTTCTGCAAGGCCTACAACGCTGCGACCGAGTCGCAGCGCGGCATGATCGTGCCGGTGGAGATCACGGTCTACGAGGACCGTTCCTTCACCTTCATCACGAAGACGCCGCCGGCCGCGCGCCTCATCCTGAAGGCCGCCGGTGTCGAGAAGGGCTCGAGCGAGCCGCACAAGACCAAGGTTGCGAAGCTCACCGCCGCCCAGGTCCGTGAGATCGCCACGACCAAGATGCCCGACCTGAACGCCAACGACCTGGACGCCGCGTCCAAGATCATCGCCGGCACCGCCCGGTCGATGGGTATCACGGTCGAGGGCTGATCACCCTTCTCGTCCCCGTGGTAGGGCCCGCGCAGGCCCGTGACACCACAACTCCATTCACCATTCAGGAGCAGCTATGAAGCGCAGCAAGGCCCTGAAGGCCGCGGACGCCCAGGTCGACCGCGAGCGCCTTTACGCCCCCCTCGAGGCCATCCGCCTCGCCAAGGCGACCAGCACCAGCAAGTTCGACGGCACCGTCGAGGTCGCCATGCGTCTGGGTGTCGACCCGCGCAAGGCCGACCAGATGGTCCGCAGCACCGTGATCCTCCCGCACGGCACCGGTAAGACCGCTCGGGTCCTGGTCTTCGCGACCGGCGAGCGTGCCGAGGCCGCGCGTGCTGCGGGCGCCGACATCGTCGGTGCCGACGAGCTCATCGACGAGGTCGCGAAGGGCAAGCTGGACTTCGACGCCGTCGTCGCCACCCCGGACCTCATGGGCAAGGTCGGCCGCCTCGGCCGCGTGCTCGGTCCCCGTGGTCTGATGCCGAACCCGAAGACCGGCACTGTCACCCCGGATGTCGCCAAGGCTGTCAACGACATCAAGGGCGGCAAGATCGAGTTCCGCGTCGACAAGCACTCGAACCTGCACTTCATCATCGGGAAGGCCTCCTTCACCGACGAGCAGCTGGTCGAGAACTACGCCGCCGCGCTGGACGAGGTGCTCCGCGCCAAGCCGTCCGCCGCCAAGGGCCGCTACATCAAGAAGACCGCGTTCTCGACCACCATCGGCCCCGGCATCCTGGTGGACCCGAACCGCACCCGTAACCTCCTCGTCGAGGAGGACCCGGCCGCGGTCTGATCGCAGCCGACCTTCGTACGGCGGGCCCGTACCCCCTTCACCGGGGGTGCGGGCCCGCCGTCGTTCCCCGATCGATACCCCCTGCCGGGGGAACGGGCGCACGGTCCGTCGTACGCTCGGCCGGTCCGCCCGCGCGTTCCCGGCCGAGGGAGCCCGCCGCCGTCCGACCGCCGGAGTGTGCCGTGCCCGCCCTTCGCCCCGCCGCCAAGGGAGCGGCCCTGCTGCTGCTCGCCGCCGGCCTCACCGCCTGCAGTGTGCTGGCCGTCTCCGGCGACCGCACCCCGATCAGCGACCGGCCCACCGTCCGGCCGCCCCGGCAGGTGCTGCTCTCCGCCTCGCAACGGCTGGACGACGCCGGCGGGGCGCGGATCCAGGCGGTGGAGGAGGGCCCGGCGGGGCGGCGGAGCGCGAGCGGCACGGTGTCCTGGGGCGCCCACGACTCGGCCGAGCTGACCGTGACCGACGAGCTGGGCACCGGGCGGCTGCGGGGCCGGGACGGCGCCCTGGACCTCGGCTACACCGGTACGGCGCCCCGGACCGCGGACCGGGACCGGGCGGAGTCGCTGGACCCGCGCGCCGTCCCCGGCGGACAGACCGGCTGGTCCGGCGGCTGGATCACCGGCCTGCTCGCCAACCCGGGCGGGTCGGCGCGCCTGATGGCGCTGGCCGGCAAGCTCACCCCGCTGGGCGGCGAGGAGCTGAACGGCGGCACGGTCGCGCACTACCGGGGCGCCGCGCCGGTGGCGGACTACTTCGGCGCCGAGGAGGGGCTGAGCCCGGCCCGGCTGAACGAGAAGCTCGACTACTACGAGCGGCGCGGCGTCGCCGCCGTCGAGTACGACTTCTGGGTGGCGCCGGGGGACCGGCTGCTGCGGGTGCGGTCCACGGTCAGGGGAGCCTCCGGCGCCGTGGTGACCACCACGGACATCGCCGAGGGCGCCGAGCCGGCCGAGGGCGCCGCCACCGACGCGCCCACCGACGCGCCCGCCGCGGCGCCGACCCCCGCGGGCTGAACCGGCCGGCCCGGGACGGGCGGTGCGGCCGAGTGGCGGGGGGTGCCACGGAGCCGCGCGGGACCGGGTGGCAAGGTGGGCTGGAGCGGACGGGCCGGCCTGGGTGGCCGTCCGCCGAGGACGGATCCGACGGGGAGGCCTGGATGGCGGTGCGGCAGCGGCTGGCGGCGGTGGTCGCCGCCGCGGTGCTGGCGGGCGGCCTGAGCGGGTGCGGCGGGGCGGACGGCCCGGCCCCGGGCGGCTCGCCGAGCGCGTCCGGCGCCCCGACGCCGACGCCCAGCAGCGCCTCCCCGACCTGGCCGGCCAAGCCGACCGACCGCTCGCCGCACGGCGTGCTGCTCTCGGCCCAGCTGGCCATGCAGACCGCGCGCCGGGCCAAGGTGAGCTACCGGCTGGGCTCGGACGCCGGCTCCGGCCCGCTGTTCTGGCAGCCGAAGACCGCGCTCCAGGTCAAACGTTCCACCCCGGCGCCGGCCGAGCAGCTGATCGTCGTGGACACCGTCGCCTACGAGGGCGGGGACGCGGCCACCGCGGCCCGGCTGGGCGGGCGGCACTGGGAGCGGTTCGCCGGGGCGCCGGGCCCGGACGGGCACCGGGAGATCCCGTACGCCGGGCTGATCGACCTGCTCAACCCGGTGGTGGCACTGGCCGCCGCGACCGCCGACGGCACCACCGCCCAGTACGTCGGCGAGGAGAAGTTCGAGGACTCCACGGTGGAGCACTACCGGGTGAGTACCGACGCGGCCCGCTACGCGGCGGCGCAGACCCAGCTGAGCCCGGCCCGCCGGGAGGGGCTGCGGACCGCGCTGGCGCCCGGCGGCTCGGCCTCGCTCACCCTGGACCTCTGGCTGAACGACAAGGACCAGCTGGTCCGGCTGCAGCGGACCGGGTCGGGCGACAGCGGCCGGCTGGACGACTCGGTGCTCTACACCGAGGCCGGCGGCCCGCTCTCGGCGCAGGCCCCGGCCGAGTCGGACACCGTGGACACCGGCACCCGCAGCACCCCGCCGACGGCCCGCTGAGCCCGTCCCGCGCCCGTTCCGCGCCCGTCCCGCCGCCGTCGTCGGGGGCGATTTGCCCCGGACGGCGGCGTCCGGCTACTGTGGCGGAAGCCAAAGACCGCTGGTTGTCGCGCTGCCCCCGTCAGGGAGTGCGTGACCGAAGGATCCGCGCCTCGTGCGCGGGCAGCCCGCGCAGGATTGTTTGGAGCTTTGACCTCCGGGTCGCGTGCCTCGCACGTGGACCCGTCGAGTTCACCACGAGCCCCGTGCGCCTGCGCACCGGGGCTCATCTGCATTTTCCGCAGAGGTTCTCCTCCGTCCAGCGGTTCCGAGGCGCGAATGGTCGACTCTCGCGGTCGGCCTGATTTCGACATCACGGAAGGAGGCGTAAGCCTATGGCTAGGCCCGACAAGGCTGCTGCCGTCGCCGAGATCACGGAGCTTTTCCGTGGCTCGAACGCTGCGGTGCTGACCGAGTACCGCGGTCTGACGGTGAAGCAGGTCAAGACCCTGCGTCGCTCGCTGGGCGAGAACGCCCAGTACGCCGTGGTGAAGAACACGCTGACCAAGATCGCGGCCAACGAGGTCGGGATCACGGAGCTGGACGACCTGTTCGCCGGTCCGACGGCTGTCGCCTTCGTCACCGGTGACCCGGTGGAGTCGGCGAAGGCTCTGCGTGACTTCGCCAAGGAGAACCCTGCTCTCGTCATCAAGGGCGGTGTCCTTGACGGCAAGGCGCTGTCCGCCGACGAGATCAAGAAGCTCGCGGACCTCGAGTCCCGCGAGGTGCTGCTCGCCAAGCTGGCGGGTGCCATGAAGGGCAAGCAGTCGCAGGCTGCCGCGCTCTTCCAGGCCCTGCCCTCGAAGCTCGTCCGCACGGTCGAGGCCCTTCGGGAAAAGGTCGAGCAGGGCGGTGCCGGTACGCCGGCTCCCGCCGCCGAGGAGACCGCGGCCGAGTAATCGGCCGAGGCCCTGCCTCGCTGCGGGCCCGTACGCCCGCCAACCCGTACATCCGGCACCACCTGCCGATTTAGTGGAAGGACGCCAATCATGGCGAAGCTGACCCAGGACGAGCTGCTCGCGCAGTTCGAGGACCTGACCCTCATCGAGCTGGCCGCCTTCGTGAAGGCCTTCGAGGAGAAGTTCGACGTCACCGCCGCCGCTCCGGTCGCCGTTGCCGGCATCGCCGGCCCGGGCGCCGTGGCCGAGGCCGTTGAGGAGCAGGACGAGTTCGACGTCATCCTCGACGGTGCGGGCGACAAGAAGATCCAGGTCATCAAGGAGGTGCGCACCCTGACCTCCCTCGGCCTGAAGGAGGCCAAGGACCTCGTTGACACCGCTGGTGCCAAGGTCCTGGAGAAGGTTGCCAAGGACGTTGCCGAGAAGGCCAAGGCCGCTCTCGAGGGCGCCGGCGCCAAGGTCACCGTCAAGTGACTCGCCGCCCCCTCTGAGGGGGCAGTGGGCCGGGCCGATCACCCTTGCGGGTGGTCGGCCCGGCTTTTTGCGTTTCCGGCGCCGTTCGGCCGGCGCCACGCCGGTGCGCCCGGTCGGCTTCGGGTCGCTGTCCGGCCGCCGCCCAGGTGGCCGCCGGGCCCGGGACGGCCGGTCGGCGGCCGCTTCCCGGGCGCTTCCCGGCCGCTCCTCGGCCGGCCCCCGGTCGGTCCGTGGCCGGACACACCGGTGTGGCCGATCGGGCACTCGGCACTGTCGGTGCGGACGGGTATGGTGATCGCTGTCATCGGCTACGGCCCCGACCACGGCTTCTGTAACGCCGGGGTGGCCCGGAGCGATGAAAGGGACGAGGCCCGCACCGGAGGCGGGCCCTTGACGAACCCGGCGGGCGCGCGCGATTCTCGTGGCGCGAGTCCGCCCCGGTTGGTCGACCGCCGGATGCATAACCGGCGGCTCCGGAGGGAAGTGACTCCACGTGAGTCGTGGGCCCGGACGAGTCCGGGCCGCTGCAGTACCCGGAGGGCGTTCGCGCCCGACGGCTACCGGGAGGAGTCTCCGATTCGGTCTCCGAATCAGAGCTGGACAGCAGTGTCGCCTTTGGCTACACTGTCCCTTTGCGCTGCCTGTTAGCTGCTCCGTGACTCGTCGCCCGGAGTTTGCGTTGCCCTGAAGGGGTCTGGCACCGCCTCCGTAAAGCGGCTCTGACCTGAGGTTTCGACCTCGGCGGAGGCCGGTGGCGCGGAGGTGGGACCGAGCCACTGAAGGCCCGGCCGGTACGCGCGTAGTGAGCTCCGAGCCCTCGGAAGGACCCCCCTCTTGGCCGCGCCGCGCAACGCCTCGAACAATTCCGCCGCATCCACCGCCCCGCTCCGCGTCTCGTTCGCGAAGATCAAGGAGCCCCTCGAGGTCCCTAACCTCCTGGCCCTGCAGACCGAGAGCTTTGACTGGCTGCTCGGTAACGCGGCCTGGAAGACCCGGGTCGAGCGGGCGCTGGACAACGGTCAGGACGTCCCCACGAAGTCCGGTCTGGAGGAGATCTTCGAGGAGATCTCGCCGATCGAGGACTTCAGCGGGTCGATGTCGCTGACCTTCCGCGACCACCGTTTCGAGCCGCCGAAGAACTCCATTGACGAGTGCAAGGACCGCGACTTCACGTTCGCGGCCCCGCTCTTCGTCACGGCCGAGTTCACCAACAACGAGACCGGTGAGATCAAGTCTCAGACGGTCTTCATGGGCGATTTCCCGCTCATGACCCACAAGGGCACGTTCGTGATCAACGGCACCGAGCGTGTCGTCGTGTCGCAGCTCGTCCGCTCGCCGGGCGTGTACTTCGACTCCACCCTGGACAAGGTGTCCGACAAGGACATCTACTCCTGCAAGGTCATCCCCTCGCGCGGGGCCTGGCTGGAGATGGAGATCGACAAGCGCGACATGGTCGGCGTTCGCATCGACCGCAAGCGCAAGCAGTCGGTCACCGTGCTGCTCAAGGCCCTCGGCTGGACCAACGAGATGATTCTCGAGGAGTTCGGCGAGTACGAGTCGATGCGCGCCACCCTGGAGAAGGACCACACCCAGGGCCAGGACGACGCGCTGCTCGACATCTACCGCAAGCTGCGTCCCGGGGAGCCGCCGACGCGCGAGGCCGCGCAGACGCTGCTGGAGAACCTGTACTTCAACCCGAAGCGCTACGACCTCGCCAAGGTCGGCCGCTACAAGGTGAACCGCAAGCTCGGCAACGCCGAGTCGCTGGACTCCGGTGTGCTCACCGAGCCCGACATCATCAACGCGATCAAGTACCTGGTCAAGCTGCACGCCGGCGAGGTCGACTGGCGTGACGAGACCGGCCGCGACATCGTGGTCGAGGTCGACGACATCGACCACTTCGGCAACCGCCGCCTGCGCAACGTGGGCGAGCTCATCCAGAACCAGGTCCGTACGGGTCTCGCCCGTATGGAGCGGGTCGTGCGCGAGCGCATGACCACCCAGGACGTCGAGGCGATCACGCCGCAGACCCTGATCAACATCCGGCCGGTCGTCGCCTCCATCAAGGAGTTCTTCGGCACCAGCCAGCTGTCGCAGTTCATGGACCAGACGAACCCGCTGTCGGGCCTGACCCACAAGCGTCGTCTGTCCGCGCTCGGCCCCGGTGGTCTGTCCCGTGAGCGGGCCGGCTTCGAGGTCCGTGACGTGCACCCCTCGCACTACGGCCGCATGTGTCCGATCGAGACCCCCGAAGGCCCGAACATCGGTCTGATCGGCTCGCTCGCCTCCTACGGCCGGGTCAACGCGTTCGGCTTCATCGAGACCCCGTACCGCAAGGTCATCGAGGGTGTCGTCACCGAGCAGGTCGACTACCTCACCGCCGACGAGGAGGACCGCTTCGTCATCGCGCAGGCCAACGCCCCGCTGACGGCGGAGCTGACCTTCGCGGAGCCGCGTGTCCTGGTCCGCCGCCGCGGCGGCGAGATCGACTACATCCCCGGCACCGAGATCGACTACATGGACGTCTCGCCGCGCCAGATGGTGTCGGTCGCGACCGCCATGATCCCGTTCCTCGAGCACGACGACGCCAACCGCGCGCTCATGGGCTCGAACATGATGCGCCAGGCGGTGCCGCTGCTGAAGAGCGAGGCTCCGCTGGTCGGTACCGGCATGGAGTACCGCTGCGCCGTCGACGCCGCGGACGTCATCACCGCCGAGAAGGCCGGTGTCGTCCAGGAGGTCTCGGCCGACTACGTCACCGTGGCGAACGACGACGGCACGTACACCACGTACCGCGCCGCCAAGTTCACCCGCTCCAACCAGGGCACCGCCTTCAACCAGAAGGTGCTCGTGGACGAGGGCGCCCGGGTCGAGTCCGGCCAGGTGCTCGCCGACGGTCCTTGCACCGACGAGGGCGAGATGGCCCTCGGCAAGAACCTGCTGGTGGCGTTCATGTCCTGGGAGGGTCACAACTACGAGGACGCGATCATCCTGTCGCAGCGCCTCGTGCAGGACGACGTCCTCTCCTCGATCCACATCGAGGAGCACGAGGTCGACGCCCGTGACACCAAGCTGGGCCCCGAGGAGATCACCCGGGACATCCCGAACGTCTCCGAGGAGGTCCTCGCCGACCTCGACGAGCGCGGCATCATCCGCATCGGCGCCGACGTCGTCACCGGCGACATCCTGGTCGGCAAGGTCACGCCCAAGGGCGAGACCGAGCTGACCCCGGAGGAGCGCCTGCTCCGCGCGATCTTCGGCGAGAAGGCCCGTGAGGTCCGCGACACCTCGCTGAAGGTGCCGCACGGTGAGTCCGGCAAGGTCATCGGCGTCCGCGTCTTCGACCGCGAAGAGGGCGACGAGCTGCCCCCGGGCGTCAACCAGCTGGTCCGCGTCTACGTGGCCCAGAAGCGCAAGATCACCAACGGTGACAAGCTCGCCGGCCGTCACGGCAACAAGGGCGTCATCTCGAAGATCCTGCCGGTCGAGGACATGCCGTTCCTGGAGGACGGCACCCCGGTCGACATCATCCTCAACCCGCTGGGTGTCCCGTCCCGAATGAACCCGGGACAGGTCCTGGAGATCCACCTCGGGTGGCTCGCCAAGCAGGGCTGGGACGTCTCCGGCCTCGCCGACGAGTGGGCCCAGCGCCTCCAGGCGATCGGCGCCGACCAGGTCGACGGTGGCACCAACCTCGCCACCCCGGTCTTCGACGGCGCCCGCGAGGACGAGATCACCGGCCTGCTGGACCACACCACCCTCACCCGTGACGGTGAGCGCCTGGTGAACTCCACCGGTAAGGCCCGGCTGTTCGACGGCCGCTCCGGCGAGCCGTTCCCGATGCCGGTCTCGGTCGGCTACATGTACATCCTCAAGCTGCACCACCTGGTCGACGACAAGCTGCACGCCCGTTCGACCGGCCCGTACTCGATGATCACCCAGCAGCCGCTCGGTGGTAAGGCGCAGTTCGGTGGTCAGCGCTTCGGTGAGATGGAGGTGTGGGCCCTTGAGGCGTACGGCGCGGCCTACGCGCTGCAGGAGCTCCTCACCATCAAGTCCGACGACGTCCTCGGCCGTGTGAAGGTCTACGAGGCCATCGTCAAGGGCGAGAACATCCCCGAGCCCGGCATTCCCGAGTCCTTCAAGGTGCTCATCAAGGAAATGCAGTCGCTCTGCCTCAACGTGGAGGTGCTGTCCTCGGACGGCCAGTCCATCGAGATGCGGGACTCCGACGAGGACGTGTTCCGCGCCGCCGAGGAGCTCGGCATCGACCTGTCCCGGCGCGAGCCGAGCAGCGTCGAAGAGGTCTGACGGAGGCCGGGCCGGCTGCTCACCGAGCAGCCGGCCCGCCCCCAGGCCCCCCTCAGACCACATGAACGACTCTCGACTTACGAAAGAGGGCTTGACGACCAGTGCTTGACGTCAACTTCTTCGACGAGCTCCGCATCGGCCTGGCCACCGCCGACGACATCCGCCAGTGGTCGCACGGCGAGGTCAAGAAGCCGGAGACCATCAACTACCGCACCCTGAAGCCCGAAAAGGACGGACTCTTCTGCGAGAAGATCTTCGGTCCGACCCGGGACTGGGAGTGCTACTGCGGCAAGTACAAGCGCGTCCGCTTCAAGGGCATCATCTGTGAGCGCTGCGGCGTCGAGGTGACCCGCGCCAAGGTGCGCCGTGAGCGGATGGGCCACATCGAGCTGGCCGCCCCGGTCACCCACATCTGGTACTTCAAGGGTGTGCCGTCCCGCCTCGGCTACCTGCTGGACCTGGCGCCGAAGGACCTCGAGAAGGTCATCTACTTCGCCGCCTACATGATCACCTGGGTGGACGACGAGCGCCGTCAGCGCGACCTGCCGTCCCTGGAGGCGCACGTCTCGGTCGAGCGTCAGCAGATCGAGAACCGTCGTGACTCCGACCTGGAGACGCGGGCCAAGAAGGCCGAGACCGACCTCGCCGAGCTGGAGGCCGAGGGCGCCAAGGCCGATGTGCGCCGCAAGGTGCGCGAGGGCGCCGAGCGCGAGATGAAGCAGCTGCGCGACCGCGCGCAGCGCGAGCTCGACCGCCTCGACGAGGTGTGGGCCCGCTTCAAGAACCTCAAGGTCCAGGACCTCGAGGGCGACGAGCTGCTCTACCGCGAGCTGCGCGACCGCTTCGGCACCTACTTCTCCGGCTCGATGGGCGCGGCGGCCCTCAAGGACCGCCTCGAGACCTTCGACCTGGCGGAGGAGTCCGAGCGCCTGCGCGAGATCATCCGCACCGGCAAGGGCCAGAAGAAGACCCGTGCGCTCAAGCGCCTCAAGGTCGTCTCCGCGTTCCTGCAGACCACCAACAAGCCCAACGGCATGGTGCTGGACTGCGTCCCGGTCATCCCGCCGGACCTGCGTCCGATGGTGCAGCTGGACGGTGGCCGCTTCGCGACCTCCGACCTGAACGACCTGTACCGCCGTGTCATCAACCGCAACAACCGCCTGAAGCGGCTTCTCGACCTCGGCGCGCCCGAGATCATCGTGAACAACGAGAAGCGCATGCTCCAGGAGGCCGTCGACGCGCTGTTCGACAACGGCCGTCGTGGCCGTCCGGTCACCGGTCCGGGCAACCGCCCGCTGAAGTCCCTCAGCGACATGCTGAAGGGCAAGCAGGGTCGTTTCCGTCAGAACCTGCTCGGCAAGCGAGTCGACTACTCGGCCCGTTCGGTCATCGTCGTCGGCCCGCAGCTCAAGCTGCACCAGTGCGGTCTGCCCAAGGCCATGGCGCTGGAGCTCTTCAAGCCGTTCGTGATGAAGCGCCTGGTGGACCTGAACCACGCGCAGAACATCAAGTCGGCCAAGCGCATGGTCGAGCGCGCCCGCCCGGTCGTGTGGGACGTCCTCGAAGAGGTCATCGCCGAGCACCCGGTCCTGCTGAACCGTGCGCCCACCCTGCACCGCCTCGGCATCCAGGCCTTCGAGCCGCAGCTGGTCGAGGGCAAGGCCATCCAGATCCACCCGCTCGTCTGTACCGCGTTCAACGCGGACTTCGACGGTGACCAGATGGCCGTCCACCTGCCGCTCTCCGCGGAGGCGCAGGCCGAGGCCCGCATCCTGATGCTGTCCTCGAACAACATCCTGAAGCCGGCCGACGGTCGCCCCGTCACCATGCCGACCCAGGACATGGTGCTCGGTCTGTTCTTCCTGACCTCGGACCGCGACAACGTGAAGGGCGCCGGCCGCACCTTCTCGTCGACCGCCGAGGCGATCATGGCCTTCGACGCCCGCGAGCTGGGTGTCCAGGCTCCGATCGAGCTGCGCCTGCCGATCGGCACCGTGCCGCCGCGCGGCTGGACCCCGCCGCTGGACGAGGACGGTCAGTCGTCCTGGTTCGAGGGCGAGTCCTTCCGCCTGAAGACGACCCTGGGCCGCGCGCTCTTCAACGAGCTGCTGCCCGAGGACTACCCGTTCGTCGACTACGAGGTGGGCAAGAAGCAGCTCTCCGCGATCGTCAACGACCTGGCGGAGCGCTACCCCAAGGTCACCGTCGCGGCGACCCTGGACAACCTGAAGGCGGCCGGCTTCCACTGGTCGACCCGTTCGGGTGTCACCGTCTCGATCTCCGACGTCGTCGTCCCGCCGAACAAGGGCCAGATCCTTGAGGGCTACGAGGCGCAGGCCGAGAAGATCCAGAAGCAGTACGAGCGCGGTCTGATCACCAACGACGAGCGCAAGCAGGAGCTCATCGGCATCTGGACCCGGGCGACCAACGAGGTCGCCGAGGCCATGAACGAGAACTTCCCGAAGACGAACCCCATCTTCATGATGGTCGACTCGGGTGCTCGTGGAAACATGATGCAGATGCGTCAGATCGCCGGTATGCGTGGTCTGGTGTCCAACGCGAAGAACGAGACCATCGCGCGACCCATCAAGGCGTCGTTCCGTGAGGGCCTCTCCGTGCTGGAGTACTTCATCTCCACCCACGGTGCCCGTAAGGGTCTCGCGGACACCGCCCTCCGTACCGCCGACTCCGGCTACCTCACCCGTCGTCTGGTCGACGTCTCCCAGGACGTCATCATTCGCGAGGAGGACTGCGGCACCGAGCGCGGCCTCAAGCTGGCGATCGGCACGGTCGAGAACGGCGTCCTGCGCAAGACGGACGACGTCGAGACCAGCGTCTACGCCCGCATGCTCGCCGAGGACATCACGGTGGACGGCAAGCTCCTTGCCACCGCCAACACCGACCTCGGTGACGTGCTGATCGACGAGCTGATCCGCCACGGCATCAGCGAGGTCAAGACCCGCTCGATCCTGACCTGTGAGTCGGCCGTCGGCACCTGTGCCTTCTGCTACGGCCGCTCGCTGGCCACCGGCAAGCTGGTCGACATCGGTGAGGCGGTCGGCATCATCGCCGCCCAGTCCATCGGTGAGCCCGGTACCCAGCTGACCATGCGTACCTTCCACACCGGTGGTGTGGCCGGTGACGACATCACGCAGGGTCTGCCCCGTGTCGTCGAGCTCTTCGAGGCCCGTACCCCCAAGGGTGTGGCCCCGATCTCGGAGGCCCAGGGCCGGGTCCGCATCGAGGACACCGAGAAGACCCGCAAGCTGGTCGTCACGCCGGACGACGGCACCGACGAGATCGCCTACCCGGTCTCGAAGCGTGTGAAGCTGCTCGTCAGCGAGGGCGAGGCGGTCGAGGTCGGCCAGAAGCTGACCATGGGTGCCACCAACCCGCACGACGTGCTGCGGATCATGGGCCAGCGTGCGGTCCAGATCCACCTGGTCGCCGAGGTCCAGAAGGTCTACAACTCGCAGGGTGTGTCGATCCACGACAAGCACATCGAGATCATCATCCGGCAGATGCTCCGCCGCGTGACGATCATCGAGTCGGGCGACGCCGAGCTGCTCCCGGGCGAGCTCGTCGAGCGCGGCCGCTTCGAGACCGAGAACCGTCGTGTGGTCTCCGAGGGCGGTCACCCCGCCTCCGGCCGTCCGCAGCTGATGGGTATCACCAAGGCCTCGCTGGCCACCGAGTCCTGGCTGTCGGCCGCCTCCTTCCAGGAGACGACCCGGGTCCTCACCGACGCGGCGATCCACGCCAAGTCGGACCCGCTGCTGGGCCTCAAGGAGAACGTCATCCTCGGTAAGCTCATCCCGGCCGGTACGGGTCTGCCCCGCTACCGCAACATCCGGGTCGAGCCGACCGAGGAGGCCAAGGCCGCGATGTACTCGGCCGTCGGCTACGACGACTACGACCTGTCGCCCTTCGGCGCCGGCTCCGGCCAGGCGGTCCCGCTGGACGACTACGACTACGGCCCGTACACCGGCTGAGTCGAAGGTCCCTGATCGCAGGGCGGTCACCCCGAACGGGGTGGCCGCCCTGCGGCGTTCCCGGACTCCGTCGTGCGGGGAGGGCGGGAGACCGCTCCGGCGGGGGAGGCGCCGCGGGGGCCTGGCGCGTCAGGCTCTGAACCGTCGGAACGAGGACGGGTGGAGGACGCGGGCATGGACGTGCGACGGGTGCTGGGGGCGGCGGCGATCACCGGGGCGGTGGCGTTGGGCTCGGTCGGCTGCTTCTGGGACCGGGAGGAGGGCAACGAGCGGCTGACGGTCTCCTACGGGGTGGCCGGGCCGGTGGACGAGCTGGTGGTGGACGGGGGGACCGGCGGCATCGAGGTCCGGGCCGGGGACACGGTGCGGGTGGTCGAGAAGCAGAACTTCCGCGGCGACCCGCCGGTGACCAGGCACTCGCTGGTGGACGGCACGCTCCGGCTGGCGTACGACTGCTCGGACTGCGGGGTCGGCTACGAGGTGACCGTCCCGGCCGGCACGGCGGTGCGGCTGAACAGCGGGACCGGCGGGATCCGGCTGCGTGGTCTGGCCGGGGAGGTGCAGGCCACGGCCGGTGTCGGCGGGGTCGAGGCGAGCGGTCTGACCTCGGCGCGGGTGCGGGTGACCGCGGACACCGGCGGGGTCGAGCTCTCCTTCGCCGCGAGCCCGACCTCGGTGGAGGCGGTCTCGGTGCCCGGCGGGGAGCCGTACGCGGTGGACGCCGGGGCCGAGGTCGGCGGGGTCGAGGTGACGGTGCCCCGGCAGGACGGCGCGTCCCGCCGCATCACGGCGCGGGCCGGGACCGGGGGCGTGGCGGTCACCGGTGGCTGAGCCGGGGGCCGGGGCGGGGGCGGGGAC
>NZ_JZWY01001218.1:0-1077 GCF_000966955.1 Streptomyces sp. NRRL S-495 | reverse complement strand
TTCCAACGCACCCGCTACTGGCTCGACGTTCCGACCACGAGCCGGGACGTCGCCTCGGCCGGTCTCGCCACGACCGGGCACCCGCTGCTCGGCGCGGCGATGCAGGTCGCGGACTCCGACGAACTGCTGCTCAGCGGCCGGATCTCGCTGCGGACCCACCCCTGGCTCGCCGACCACGCGGTGTCGGGCGTCGTCCTGCTCCCCGGCACGGCCTTCCTCGAACTCGCGCTGCGTGCCGGGGCCGAGGCGGACTGCCCGGTGGTCGAGGAACTCACCCTCGGATCGGCGCTCGTGCTCCCGGACGAGGGGGCCGTCCACCTGCAGCTCCGGGTGGCCGTGCCCGATGGCGACGGCCGGCGAAGGCTCGGCGTGTTCGCCCGGACGACACGGGACGCCGACGCGCCCTGGACCGAGCACGCCACCGGCACCCTGGCACCCCGGCCCGCTGGGGACCCGGCGGGAGCCGCGGCCGGTCTGCTGAGCTGGCCGCCGTCCGGTGCCGAACCCGTCGACACCGGCGACCTCTACGAGCGCTTCGCCGAGGCCGGCTACCACTACGGCCCCGCCTTCCGGGGCATCCGTGCCGCGTGGCTCCGCGGCGGCGAGGTGTTCGCCGAGGTGGTGCTGCCGGAGCCGCAGCACGTCGACGCCGCGGGGTGCGTGCTGCACCCCGCGCTGCTGGACGCGGCCCTCCAGACCGCCGCGCTGCTGCCCGACCAGGACGGCCGGGCCCGGCTGCCCTTCAGCTGGAGCGGTGTGACCGGCGGGACCACCGGGGCCACCACGCTGCGAGTGCGGCTCCCACGACCTGTCCGGACGGCAGGTCCTCGGCGTGGAGGCACTGCTGCTGCGGCCGCCGGCCGCGGGAGGGCCGCTCTCCGCGACCGCCCACGCCGACCTGCTGTACCGCCTCGACTGGACCCCGGCCACCGAGCAGGCCGACAGCGCCGTGCCCACCTGGGCCGCCCTCGGCGGTGCCGTCCCCGGCGCGGAGTCGTGGCCGGACCTCGACGCCCTGGGGGCCGCCCTCGCAGCGGGCACCGCCCTCCCCGAGGTGATCGTGGCGGCCGTCGCCAC
>NZ_JZWY01001217.1:0-3101 GCF_000966955.1 Streptomyces sp. NRRL S-495 | reverse complement strand
GACCGGGTCCGCGCCACCGCGCACCAGGGCCTCGCCCTCGTCCAGCAGTGGCTGGCCGACGAGCGGTTCGCCGCGGCCGGGCTGGCCCTGCTCACCAGGGACGCGGTCCGTACCGGCCCGCTCGACCGTCCCGTCGATCCCGCCCAGGCCGCCCTGTGGGGCCTGGTGCGCAGCGCGCGGGCCGAGCACCCCGGGCGCTTCGTCCTCGTCGACGCGCCCGGCAACGGCGAGCCGGCCGACGCCCTGCCCGCGGCGCTCGCCGCCGGGGAACCCGAGCTGGCGCTGCGGACCGGCCCGCCGCTGCTGCCGCGGCTGGTCCGCGGCGGACGGCCGGACGGCACGCTGTCCCTGCCGGACGGCGCCGCATGGCGTCTCACCACCGACGGCCGGGGCTCCGTGGAGGACATCGTGGCGGAGCCCGCTCCCGCGGCCCTCGCCCCGCTGGGCAAGGGCGAGGTGCGGATCGCGGTGCGCGCCGCCGGGCTGAACTTCCACGACGTCATCGCCGCGCTCGGCCTGGACCCCGACCCCGAGCAGCAGGGCCTGGGCAGCGAGGGCGCCGGAACCGTCGTCGAGGTGGGCCCGGGCGTGGACGACCTGGCACCGGGGGACCGGGTGATGGGGATCTTCGGGGGCGCGTTCGGCCCGACCGCCGTCGCCGACCGCCGCACCGTCGCCCGGATACCCGCGGGCTGGTCCTTCGCCCGCGCCGCGTCCGTGCCGGTGGTGTTCCTCACCGCCTACTACGGTCTGTTCGATCTCGGCGGACTGCGGCGCGGGGAATCGGTCCTGGTGCACGCCGCGGCTGGCGGTGTCGGCACGGCGGCGGCGCAGCTCGCCCGGCACGCCGGCGCCGAGGTGTTCGCGACCGCCTCCCCCGCCAAGTGGGACGTCCTGCGGGCCGGCGGACTGGACGACGCGCACATCGCCTCGTCCCGCAGCACCGACTTCGCGGAGAAGTTCCTGACCGCCACCGGCGGGCGGGGGGTCGACGTGGTACTCGACAGTCTGGCGCGGGAGTTCGTCGACGCGGGTCTGCGGCTGCTGCCGAACGGCGGCCGGTTCGTGGAGATGGGCAAGACCGACGTCCGCGAGCCCGAGGCGGTCGCCAGGCAGCACCCCGGCGTGCGCTACCGGGCGTTCGACCTGATGGAGGCCGGTCCGGAGCGCATCGGCGAGATGCTCGCCGAGGTCCTGGGCCTGTTCGAGCAGGGAGCGCTGCGTCCGCTGCCCGTCACCGGCTGGGACGTCCGGCAGGCCCCGGCCGCGCTGCGCTCGCTCGGCCAGGCCCGCGGCGTCGGCAAGAACGTCCTGCTGCTGCCCGCTCCGCCGGACCCCGCTGCCCGCTCCGCCGGACCCCGCAGGGACCGTCCTGGTCACCGGGGCCACCGGCACCCTGGGACGGCTCCTGGCCCGGCACCTGGTCGTCGCGCACGGCACCCGGCACCTGCTGCTGGCGGGCCGCCGGGGCGGGTCCGCCGACGGCATGCCGGAGCTGGTGCGGGAACTGACCGGCCTCGGCGCGTCGGTGACCGTCGCGGCCTGCGACGTCGCCGACCGCGACGCGCTCGCCGCCCTGCTCGGGTCGGTGCCCGCCGCGCACCCGCTGACCGCCGTCGTGCACGCGGCCGGGGTCCTGGACGACGCCACGATCGCCGGGCTGACCCCGGACCGGCTCGACCGCGTCCTGCGGCCCAAGGCGGACGCGGCGCTGGCCCTGCACGAACTCACCCGGGACCTCGACCTCGCGGCGCTGGTCCTGTTCTCCTCGGGCGCCGCCCAGTTCGGCGCGGCCGGGCAGGCGAACTACGCCGCCGCCAACGCCGTCCTGGACGCCCTCGCCGCCGAGCGCCGGGCCGAGGGGCTGCCCGGCCTGTCCATCGGCTGGGGCCTGTGGGAGGAGCGCAGCGGGATGACCGCCGCGGTCACCGCGGGCCGGGGCACCGGGGCGGGCGCGCTGACCTCGGCGGAGGGCCTCGCCCTGTTCGACGCGGCGCTCGACTCCCCGTACGCCTACCGGCTCGCGGCCAGGATCGCCCCGTCCGTGCTGCGGGCGGACGACCGGCTGCCCGCCGTGCTGCGCGGCCTGGTGCGCCCCGCTCGTACCGGCGCCGCCTCCGCCGCGGCACCGGCCCTCTCGGCGGCGCGGCAGCTCGCCGAGCTGCCCGAGGCCGAGCTGTACCGGACCCTGCTCGACCTGGTGCGCGGCAACGCCGCGGCGGTGCTCGGCCACAGTTCGCCGAACCTGATCCGCCCGGCCCGCCCGTTCAAGGACGTCGGCTTCGACTCCCTCACCGGGGTCGAACTGCGCAACCGGCTGATGTCCTCGACCGGGCTGCGGCTGCCGGCCGCGCTCGTCTTCGACCACCCCACCCCGGAGGCACTGGCACGCCACCTCGCCGAGCGGGCCGTCGCCGCCCGCCCGTCGGCCGACTCGGCGGTCCGGGCCGGGCTCGACACCCTGGAGACCCTGCTGGACGCCCTGCCGCCGGACGGCGTCAGCGACGAACTCGCCGCCCGGATAAGGGAAGTGCTGTCCCGCCCGCTGCCCGGCGGGGCGCCGGCGGCCCCCGTCCACCGCACGGGCGACGTGGACGACCTGGCCCCCGAGCTGATCGAGGCGGCCAGCGACGACGAGATGTTCGACTACATCGACCGGCAGTTGGGATCCGCATGACCGGGGCACCGGCTCGCGCCGACCACGAGCCCCGCGCCCTCCCCGCCGTCCACGCGCTCCGCGCAGCCCCGGACGGGACCCGAACAGCCCGAGACGAAAGCAGCGGTGTCCAGTGAGCGACCAGAGGATGCGCGACTACCTCAACCGGTTGGCCATCGACCTGCGGGACACCCGGCAGCGGCTCCGGGAGGCCGAGGCCCGCACCAGCGAGCCGATCGCGGTCGTGGCGATGAGCTGCCGCTTCCCCGGCGGTGTCCGCACCCCGGAGGACCTGTGGGAACTGCTCGCCGAAGGCCGCGACACCGTCTCGCCGGTCCCCGGCGACCGGGGCTGGGAGACCGCCTGGCCCGCCGGCACCGCGGTCCCCGGACAGGGGGCGTTCCTGGACGGCGCGGCGGACTTCGACCCGGGGTTCTTCGGCATC
>NZ_JZWY01001216.1:0-465 GCF_000966955.1 Streptomyces sp. NRRL S-495 | reverse complement strand
GATGGACCCGCAGCAGCGGCTGCTGCTGATGGCGTCCTGGGAGGCCGTCGAGCAGGCCGGCATCGACCCGCTCACCCTGCGGGGCAGCCGTACCGGGGTGTACGCCGCGGCGATCGACCAGGGGTACGCCACGCTGGGCTCCGGCGCCGCCGAAGCCGTCCAGGGGTTCCTGATGACGGGGAACTCCATGAGCGTGATGTCGGGGCGGGTGTCCTACGCGCTCGGTCTCGAAGGCCCCGCCGTCACCGTGGACACCGCCTGTTCGGCCTCGCTGGTGGCGCTGCACCTCGCGGCGCGGGCCCTGCGGGCCGGTGAGTGCTCGCTCGCCCTCGCCGGCGGGGTCAGTGTGATGGCGCTGCCGGCGGTGTTCGTCGAGTTCAGCCGACAGGGCGCGATGTCCCCCGACGGCCGTTGCAAGCCGTTCGCGGCGGCCGCGGACGGCACCGGCTGGGGCGAGGGCGTGGG
>NZ_JZWY01001215.1:0-2308 GCF_000966955.1 Streptomyces sp. NRRL S-495 | reverse complement strand
CCCCTGGCCGACTCCGGGGCCGGAGTCCGCCTGTTCTTCCAGAACGCTTCCGACCGTGAAGCGGCTCGCCGTCAGCATCGCCATCTGCGCGTCGCGCTCGGGTACGCCGGAGGCGACGAGGAACGACATCTTGTGGCGGATCCGGTCGAGGTCAGCGGTGGGCGTGGAGCCGGCGTGCAGGCGGGCGCCGTCGCGGCGCAGCAGCAGGGTGCGCCGGAAGCTGCGGGTGTTCTCCAGGAACCATGCGCGCCAGTCGTCCCCGGGTGTCGGAAGCGGTGCGTTCGCGTGGGGCGCCATCGCGGCCTGGGCCATGGCGGCCAGGAGGTCCTTCTTGGTGCGGAAGTGCCAGTACAGCGACGGCTGCTCGACGCCCAGCCGCTTCGCCAGTTGCCGGGTGCTGACGCCGTCCAGGCCGACCTCGTCGAGCAGGTCGAGCGCCTCGGCGACCACGGTCTCACGGTTCATCTTCGTCACGTTGACAATCTATCGCCGATAGACAACTCTGGAGAAGAATCATTCACCGATAGATTTTGAGGTGATGGACATGACACGAGCTTCCGGGGCGCGCTCCCTGCGCGTCCTCGTCGCCGGCAGCGGAGTCGCCGGGCAGGCCCTGGCCTTCTGGCTGACGCGGGGCGGACACCGGGTGACCGTCGTCGAACGGTTCCCCGCCCTGCGGGCCACCGGCGCCCAGGTCGACCTCCGCGGTCAGGGCATCGAGGCCGTCCGCCGCATGGGCCTCCTCGACGAGGTCCGGCGCAAGCTCGTCGACGAGAAGGGCGTCGCCTTCGTCGACGCCCGCGGCAGGGCCAGAGCCACGATCATGGCCAACACCTCCGGACAGGGCCGCCAGACCCTGACGTCCGAGTACGAGATCATGCGCGGCGACCTCGTCCGCATTCTCAACGACGCGACCGAGCACGGCGCCGAGTACGTCTTCGGCACGAGCGTGGACGGCTTCGACCAGAACGAGCACCGGGTCGTCGCCCACTTCTCCGACGGGTCGTCCGGCGAGTTCGACCTCCTCGTCGGCGCGGACGGCCAGGGATCACGCATCCGCCGGGCGATCCTTCCGGAGGGCTTCGACCCGTACTGGCGCCTCGGCATCCACACCGCTTACTGGTTCGCCCCCCGCGTCGCCTCCGACACCGACATCCGCGACACCTACATGGCCCCGGGCGGCCGACAGATCATGCGCCGCAGCCACAACCCGACCGAGACCCAGGTCTACTTCGTGCTCCGGGAGGAATCCGCCGAGGCCTCCGCGATCCACCGGGCGTCCGTCGACCGTCAACAGGCATTCTGGGCAAGCAGGTTCCGCGACGCCGGCTGGCAGACCGAACGCTTCGTCGACGCCATGGCCACCAGCCCCTTCTTCCACTCCCAGGAGACCCTCCAGGTGCGCACCGCCACCTGGTCCGAGGGCCGCGTGGTCCTGGCCGGGGACGCCGCGCACTGCGCCTCCCCCTACAGCGGCATGGGAACCTCTGCCGCCCTGGTCGGCGCCCTCGTCCTGGCCGACCAGATCGATCGCCACCCGGACGACCTGCCGACCGCCCTGGCGAACTACGACACCGTCCTGCGCCCCTTCGTCGACCGGATCCAGGCCGAGGTCGATCCACGCCTCCTGCGCCTGGGCCTGCCGATGACCCGCCGTGCCGTCAACGCCTTCCAGGCGGCCACCGCACTGGCCTGCTTCCTGCACATCCCCGACCTCCTCGCGCGCCGGTCGAAGACGGAGCGGGGCGGCACCTGGCAGCTCCCCCCAGCACGACACAACACCCAGTAGTGCCTTGCCAGGTGGCGGCGTAGGGCCGCCATGGGGCGGGTGTGGGCAGGTGGGGCAGGTGCTGGTCCAGGTGGCGGTGAGGTGCTGGAGGGAGGTCCAGGGCCTGGTGGAAGGTCAGGCCCCGGACAGGGATTTCGGGGCGGCGCACTGTTCGGTGAGGAACAGGCGGACGGCGCTGACGAGGGCGACGTGGCGGTGCCGGCCGGCTTCGTGCCGGCGCGGGCCGTCGGACCCGAGAAGCGGTCGGCCCTGGACCCGGACAGTCTTCTCTGTCGTCGAACGATCTGGGCCGGAAACGATCCGGGCTCGACGGATGCGGGTCGCGGCCGGGCCGGAGCCTCCCCGGCGGGCCGCAGCCAGGGGGAACACCGGCACCGTTCGGACCCCGTCCGAGGGCCGGGCCACCCGGAGGGTGCCGCGGTGCACGGTTCCGCACCGTCCGGCCGTGGCCGGGTGGGCCGCCAGTGTCAGAGCCAGCCGTGCTGGGCGGCTCCAGTGGACGTCAAGTCCCTTTTCTCG
>NZ_JZWY01001214.1:0-2184 GCF_000966955.1 Streptomyces sp. NRRL S-495 | reverse complement strand
CCTGGGCGGCGGTGTTCTACTACTTCGGCCTGTGGCGCCAGGATTAAACGTCCGTACGCTCCCGAGGCCTGCCGCTCCGCCGCCCGGTGTCCCGCGCCGCCGGACGGCCGTCCGCCGGTTCACTGCCCGGGCGCCGCAGCCGCCGGACCCTGCACATCTCAACGCCACCCTCTCCGGACACAGCGTCCTCGCCGACCCGGGGGGGCGGGCGGTGAGGTGGCGCCGTGGGTTGCGCGGGAAGCCCTCGCCCTGTGGCAGGCCGAGCGCGCCGCCGGCCCCCTCGACTCGGGCGGTGACGGAACCTTGAGGCGTTGCCAGCACAATCCGAACACAGATGATCAACGGTCGCCCCTTGGCTGGTTGCTAGTGAGCAAGCGCCGCTCCGCTTCCCTGTCCCGGGTCGTTGCCAATGCGTTATCGACGATCTTCGAGAGCCACTCGATTCGCGAGGCGGGAGCCGGTGGACCTCAGCCCCCCACGTGCACATGAGCCGGACTCCGAGCCGGCTCGACAAGGCACTGGACACCGAAGCCGGGCTGGCAGGGGACGAGGCCCTGCCGGGTGTCCCGGGCGTTCGGCTGCATGCCCGGGGGTGCGGGGGGCGGCGGCTGAGACTGTTTCTGAACCCTCGGACCTTCCCTGGGCAGGGAGAGGGCGGGATCTGAAGATCACTCCGCCATTCTGGTAGGTGCCATGTTGACGCTAACATCGGATGGTGAGAGTGTCGGGGGGCAGCCGGTGCTGTCAAAGGCTCCGGCCGGCCGATCGACCTTGCCTCCGAGGGTGCACGGGCACGGCGGCCAGGACACGCGAGGCCGACCGAGCGTTGCAGGGCGTCCGACTGGTCCTGGCGTCCGCGTCCAGGTGCGGTCGTTCGGAAAGTGGCCGGTCCCTGCACCGGATGATCCGGGTGAGGCGGGAATCGGCCAGGCGTCCTGGGTAAGGGCCCGGGCCAGGCTGTGGGCGATTCGGCGGGCGAGGCCGGCTGCTCCTGGTGGCAGGCCGTGGAACCGCCTGTCGGCCTCCTCATCCCGGGCGAGTCGCAGCACGTACAGCACGGCCTCGCCAACGCCGACGCGGACCCGAAGGTCTGCTGAGGTTCTACTGCAACTGGTTTCAAGAGATCGACGGCAAGGATTGCACATGACGGACGCGCCCGTACGGATCGGACTGGCCGGCTACGGCTTCGGCGGCAGGTACTTCCATGCGCCGTTGCTCGCCTCCACCCCGGACTGCGAGTTTCTCGGGGTGGTCACCACATCCCCCGAGCGCCGCAAGCAGATCGCCGGGGAGCTGGGCCGACCGACGTACGACTCGTTGGAGGAACTGGCCCGGGCCGGAGCAGAGGCGGTTGCGGTCTCCACTCCGGCGGCCACACACATCCCATTGGCCCAGGAGGCGCTGAAGCTGGGTTTGGCAGTGGTCTGCGACAAGCCGTTCGCGCTCGACGCCTCATCTGCACGGGAGACGGCGGAACTGGCGGAGCGGCTGCGGGTTTCCCTGACGGTCTATCAGAACCGTCGCTGGGACTCCGACTTTCTGACCCTACGGCGGCTCATGGCCGAGGGTGAGCTCGGCACTCTGACCCGCTTCGAGTCGCGTTTCGAGCGGTTCCAGCCCGAGCCCGGCCCGCCGGCCGCGGGCGGCGGCACCCTGCTCGACTTCGGCAGCCACTTGGTCGACCAGGCGCTCGTCCTGTCCGGGCCGGTCGAGCGGGTGTATGCGGAGATGCGGAGCCGCGACGGCGGCGAAGGGCTCGACGAGGACGTCTTCGTCGCGCTGACCCACCGGAGCGGAGCCCGGTCACACCTGTCCGGCAGCTGGCGGCAGGGTGCACCCGGTCCGCGCTTCCGCGCCACCGGCACCACCGGGACCTACGTGGTCGACGGTGTGGACGGTCAGGAAGCCCTGCTGATCGCAGGTGCCTCCCCGGCCTCCGAGGGGGAGCGCTGGGGCATCGAGCCCGAGCAGCGTTGGGGCAAGGTGCTGCGCGGCGACCACGTCGAGCCCGCACCGTCCGCCCGCGGCGAGTGGGACACCTTCTACCCGGCCTTCGCCGCCGCACTCCGTGGCACTCGTCCGCTGCCCGTAGACCCCTGGGATGCCGTGACCACCGCGACCGTACTGGACGCCGCGCGCACCAGCGCCGCCACCGGTGAGGTCGTACGCCTGTCCTGACCCCGC
>NZ_JZWY01001213.1:0-3126 GCF_000966955.1 Streptomyces sp. NRRL S-495 | reverse complement strand
CCCGCCGGCGGCCGGCAGCTGCAGCGCGGGCGCAAGGGAGGTCCCAGGTCGCCGCAGCCCGGGGAGTTGGCTGCGTAGGTCAGAAGGGAGAGCAGATGTTGCCGGATCTCAGTGGACGTCAAGTCCGTTTCTGGTAGCGGCCTCGTCCGGGTCGGGTGAGGAAGCCTTGGCGGGTGAGGCGTCCGAGGCGGCTGCGGGTGATGCTGACGGACGCCTCGTCAGTGGCATGCCGAGAAGTTCGTGCAGCTCGCGTGCCCGGAATGCCTGAAGCCCCGGCGGAAACGCCGGGGAGGAGTCACGAACGTGGTGCGGCGCGGCGCCTGGACGCTGGGCCGCCCGCCCGGTCACGGCGACCGGACCGTGTCGGCCGGGCAGTTCGTGCTCCGGCACCTCGGGCGCCTGACGGCCTTCGAGACGTCGGCGGACCTCACGGCGAAGTTCCTCGTCCTGCCGCCTGGTGAACTCACGCCCCTGCTCGGGAACCGGGCCGTCACCGGGTCGGCGGACTCGGCCGAGGTGCGCCTGCTGACGGCCCTCACCGACATGATCCACACCACCGTGGCCGACCTCGGGCCGGCCGGGGTGGAAGCGGCGCAGGCCACCCTGGTCGAGTTGGCCAAGGCGGTGGCGAAGGGCCGGTTCGACGACGTGGAACCCAGACTCGCTCCCGCCCTCGCCCAGGCGGCCAAGGACCTCGCCGACCCCGAGCTCTCCCCCGCGATGCTCGCGCGTGAACTCAACGTCTCCGTCCGTACCCTGCACCGGGCCTTCGCCGTGGTGGGTGAGCAGGTGAGCACCTACATCCGCCACCGGCGACTGCACGAGGCCAAACTGGCCCTCACCGCGCCGTCGGGCCGTCTGAGCATCTCGGAGCTCGCCGCACACTGGCAGTTCGCGGACAGCAGCCACTTCACCCGGGCCTTCAAGAAGCACTTCGGTCGCACTCCCACCGACTACGCCCGCTCGACCGAAGCGGCCCTGCTCCCGCCGAATCGGCACCCGTCGGCCCATGAGCCGGCCGTAAGTGGGTGACCGGAGGCAGGACCCGGGCTGTCCCACCGGCCGAGGGACGGTGGGACAGCCCGGACCGAGGGGGTGGACCGGAACAGTGGGGGGCGACGACGGCACCGGGGTCGCCGGACCGGACCGGGAACGCGGCGGCGGGCCGCGGGCGGGCGGCTCGGTGGGGCGTTGCCGGTCAGCTGGCGGCGGCGGCGGTCGGCGCGGGGAAGGTCTCGCGGGGTCCGAAGTCGGTGTAGGTCACCGTGATCACCGTGGTGACGGTCGTGCCGTCCTTGGGGATCTTCATGGACTGGGTATGCGCCAGGACACGGCCGGCCCGGTCGATCCAGACGTCGATCTGCTTTCCGCTGACGCCCTTGTCGACCAGCTTCTGGTACTCCTCGGGGTCGATGGCCTTCATCTGGGCGGCCGTCATGCGGGCGCCGAGGTGATAGGCCGGGACGCCGTTCTTCTGCTCCATCCCCTTGCGGGCGGCCGGGCCGGCGTCGACGAGTGCCTTGACGTAGTCGCCGATGCTGTCCGACCGGGTGTCGTCCGTGGTGCTCGACGGGCTCCAGGCGCCGCCCGGCTTGCTCTTGTCCCGCATGAAGACGGCGCTGCCGGTGTTGACCACCTCCATCCAGAGCATCGGCTCGTCGCTGCCGGTGATCGTCATCTTCGTCTCGGTCCGGCCCTCACGGGTCGGGGTGTTGAGGTTCACCCGGCCGCTGGCGGTGATCACGGAGCCCTGACCGTCCGCCGACGCGGTCGTCTTCATGGTCTCGGTGGCGGCGTACGGGGTCCGGTCGGCGTTGGCCAGGGCCACCGCGGGGTCGAACGCGCCGGTCGCGTCGACCGGCGCGCCAGTGGCAGTCGCGGTCGGCGTGGGCGTCGGCGTGGCGGTCGGGGTGGGCGTCGGAGTCGGAACCTCCGTCGTCGAGGACGGGCTCGGAGTGGCACTCGCACTCGCGGTCACGGTGGGACTGGCAGTGGCCGGCACCGGCGGCCGACGGCGCGGACTTGGCGTCGTCGCCGTCGTTGCAGGCGGCCACGGCGGACAGGGCTATCAGCGTGGCGGCGGCGGTCAGGGTGGTACGGCGGATCTTCACGAGTTCTCCGTCAGATGGGATGATCAGGGAGAACACTTTCACGAACCGCTGACATTCTCGAAAGCGTTTACGACAGGGTCCACGGCGAGCCTGCGGTGCTGTGACACGCACCGTGGCGAACTGTGGTTCTGTCGCGCGTTTCTGACACCGTCCGAGCCGGTGGCAGGGTGGGCCGACCGATGGTGGCCGTCGGGTCGGCCCGGACCGGTCGGGAGCCCGGACCGGGACGTCAGCCGCTGTCCCCGACCCAGTCCCACCGACGCGGATCCGCGGGGCGGGGCCCGTAGTGGGCGCGGCCGCCGGAACCGAAACGGCCGATCTCGGTGGGCAGCGCGGCGCCGTCGGCGAGAGCGTCGGCGCCCCAACCGGTGACGTCCAGGAGCAGACCGTCGAGCGGCCCGCCGCACAGCTCCCGGTAGACCCGGCCGGGCCGCGGGCCAGGGTTCGGGTCGTCATGGTCCGCGCCGTACACCCGGCCCCGCATCAATGCCTCCTCGTCCATGCCCACCAGCATGGCGCCCGGCACTGACATCGGCCGGTGTCCGGGTTCCGGCGGACGGCTCCTCCTGCGGCGGGACGCGGCGGACGGCCGTGCGCCCGCAAGGGCCTGCCGCCCCGTGCGGGCCCGCCGACCGAAGGGATCGGTCCCTCCTGATCGCGGAAGCCGAACACACCTCGCACGAACGGAAGCATCCGGATCGGCGGCACCGCCCGGCCGTCGAGCGGCCCGTCCGCACAGCCGACAGGCCGGGGCGCCCCGACCGGTTCGTGCCGGGCCCCCGCTCAGCCGCCGGGGCGCGGCCGGAGTGCCCGCGCAACGCCCCAGCCCGCGGCCGCCAGACCGGCCAGGGCGATCGGACGCGACCACTCCCCCGCCCCGGTCGGCGCGAACGCGACGGACAGGACCAGCCCGGCCGCGGCGAGGGCGGCCAGCACGTGCGCGGGCCGGGCGCCGTCGCGCTGCGGGCCGAGGACGTCGACCAGCAGCAGATAGCCGATCAGGAGCGCGGCCACC
>NZ_JZWY01001212.1:0-315 GCF_000966955.1 Streptomyces sp. NRRL S-495 | reverse complement strand
CCCCGGCGGCGGTGAGCGCGAGGGCGACACCGGTACAGCGCAGCGCGGCCCGCTCGGCCCACCACGACCACCGAGCCGCAGGGGCGGTCGGGGCCGCGACAGGAATCGGGGCCGGGGTCGGGACGTGGTCGGGCGTGGTCATCGGGCTCCTCCTCCGATCCGGCGGCGCAGCAGTGGTGCGAGCGCCAGGTCGAGCGCCTCGCCCGGGGTGTAGCGGGCCACCGGGACGCCCCGGGCGCGCAGCGCCGACCGCATCGCCTCGCGTTCGGCGTGCCAGAGGCGCAGGGCCACGGCGTCGATCTCGTCACCGGGCTC
>NZ_JZWY01001211.1:0-2766 GCF_000966955.1 Streptomyces sp. NRRL S-495 | reverse complement strand
TCGATCTCGTCACCGGGCTCCACCGCCGGTTCGCCGGCCGGGATCTCCACCACGACCAGCGGATTGCCGAGGTCGCGGACCCGGCCGAGCACGTCCAGGATCCGCTGGTCGGCGAGCGGGGTGAACGCGTACACCAGCGCGTGGCGGGGCAGTGCCGCCACCGGGAGCCGGGGCGCGAGGAGCCCGCGGTAGCCGCGGTCCTGACGGACCTCCAGCACGCTCTCCACCATCCGGTAGGACTGCCGCTCCCCGCTGCCCGCGGTGAGCCAGCGCAGCTTCCCGCCGACCGCGATCAGACCGACCCGGTCGTGCCGGCGCAGGTAGGCGCGGGTCAGCCCGGTGGCCGCGCGCAGCGTCTCGTCGAGGCTGGAGCGGCCGGTGGCCGCGTCCCGGAAGTCGGCCAGCGTGTCCATCAGGACGACCGCGTCGGCGGCCCGCTCCGCCGCGAACTGGTTGATCTGGACGGCGTCGCGGCGGGTGGTCGAGGGCCAGTGGATGCGCCGCTGGCGCTCACCGGGCACGTACGGGCGCACGCCTACCACCTCGACACCGGTGCCCTCGTGCGCGGTGGTGTGCTCGCCGAGGCGTTCGGGCAGCCGCACCGGGATCGGGGTGAGGCGGGCCGCGCTCGGCTCCGGGAAGACGTCCACCGTGCCGAGGTCGGTGCGAACCGTCCGGCGGGCCAGACCGCCGGCGTCGTAGACGTCGATGTCGACGCTGCCCAGCGTCCAGCGGCCCCACCGTTCGGCCCGGACCACCAGGTCGACCTCGGTGGCGCCGACGGTCACCGCCGTCAGGGTGACGCCCGGGCCGAGGGCGGCGGTCGGGTCGAGCCGGCCGATCAGCCCGTCGTGGCGGACGGTGATCCGTACGGTGATCGGCTCGCCCTCCAGGCAGCGGCGGGGCGTGACGGTGTTCTCGGCGTCCAGCCGGGACGGCCGGTCGTTGCCCGTGGCCGCCAGGGTGAGCAGGACGGCCGGGCCCGCCGCCAGCGCGAGCAGCCAGGGGTGACCGGTGGCCAGTGCGGCGACGGCCGCGACGGTGGCCACCGTGAGCAGGCGCAGGGTCCGCTCGCCGGGCCGCCAGTACGGGGAGGGCGGCGTGGTGGGCAGGCCGGCCAGGGTGGCTCTGGTGCTGCGGGCGACCAGGCGCGCGGCGGCCCGCTCCGGGCCCCGCGGGCCTGTCCGACCGCCTGGACGACGGCCGGTGCCCGCACCGCTCCGGGCGCCGCTCCGGGTGCCGGTGGGGCCGGTCGGGCCCGCGGTACGGGCCGGACGCTTCCGCGCGGGGTGCGGACCGGGGCTGCCGGCCGGGTCGGCGGTCGGACTGCCGGCCGGGCCGGCGAGCCGCCGGACCGGGCGCGCGCCGAGCGCGGCGCTCTGGGCGACGAGCCGGCGGGCCCGCTCCGCGCGCCGTTGGTCGGCGGCGGGCTCGGGGCTCACCGGGCGGCGCCCGGGGCGTCCACCGGACCGCTCTCCGGACCGCCTGCCGCGCGCGGCAGGGTCCGCGGTGCCGGAACGGTGGCGACCAGACGCGCCAGGACCTCGTCCGCCTCGACCTGGCGCACCCACAACTCCGGTGTCAGGGTGATCCGGTGGGCCAGCGCCGGGACGGCGAGCGCCTTCACGTCCTCCGGCGTCAGGTAGTCGCGCCCCTCCAGCATCGCGCGGGCCCGCGCCAGTTGGACCAGCGCGAGACCGCCCCGCGGCGAGGCGCCGACCTGGATCTGCGCGTCGTTGCGGGTGGCGTGGACCAGCGCGATCACGTAGTCGACCAGGTCGTCGTCGACCTCGACCCGCTCCAACGCCGCCCGCATCGCGAGCAGTTCGGCCGGACTGCTGACGGTCTCCAGGTCCGGCTCGGGCGTCGCGCGGTCCAGGCGGGCCCGGAGCATCGAGGCCTCCAGGCCGGTGGAGAGGTAGCCCATCCGCACCCGGAGCAGGAAGCGGTCGAGCTGCGCCTCGGGCAGCGAGTAGGTGCCCTCGTACTCGATCGGGTTGGCGGTGGCGATCACCACGAAGGGCTGCGGCAGCCGGCGGGTGGCGCCGTCGACGGAGACCTGGCCCTCGGCCATCGCCTCCAGCAGCGCGGCCTGGGTCTTCGGCGGGGTGCGGTTGATCTCGTCGGCCAGCAGGAGCTGGGTGAAGAGCGGCCCGGGGCGGAACACCATCTCGCCGCTGCGCCGGTCGTAGAACGGCGCGCCGGTGACGTCCGAGGGCAGCAGGTCGGGGGTGAACTGGATCCGGCGGAAGTCCAGGCCGAGGACGGTGGCGAAGGAGCGTGCCAGCAGGGTCTTGCCGAGCCCCGGCAGATCCTCGATCAGCACGTGGCCGCCGGCCAGCACGCCGAGCATCACCAGACGGAGGGCCTCGGGCTTGCCGACCACGGCGCGTTCGATCTCCTCGACCACCGCGCGGGCACGCCGGCCGGCCTCCTGCGGCGTCAGCACGGCGGCCTCGGTGGGGCGGCCCGGGCCCGCCTCGGCCACCCGGGCCTGCTCGGTGTCCGGGGCGGGGGCCTGGGGAACGGCGGTCATGACTCTCCTGGAGGACGGCGTCGGTCGGCCGATTCGTCGGAACCGGCGGTGAGCGCGGGAAGTGCGGGAGGTACGGGGAGCGAGCGGAGCACGGGAAGTACGGGAAGTACGGGAAGTACGGGAAGTACGGGAAGTACGGGAGCGAGCGGAGTACGGGAGCGGTGGATTCCGCGCGGCGCCCGCTAGCCGGACGTCGGCGGCGTCGGGCCGGGCGGTTGCAGGGCCTCGAG
>NZ_JZWY01001210.1:0-1156 GCF_000966955.1 Streptomyces sp. NRRL S-495 | reverse complement strand
GGACAGGCGTGCCGCGAACAGCCGCCGAAGGCGACCGCGCAACGGCCCGGCGTCGCCCTGCGGGTCGAGACCCTCGCGCACGGTCCAGCGCCAGTCACCGAGGCCCGGCTCGCGCGGCTCCATCACGCGCTGTCGACTGCGCAGACCGATGTCGAGGAAGCCCGCGCCGGCCACGTACCGGCCGGTGGCCAGGGCGCCGACGGTCAGCAGGACCGCTCCCGCAACTGCCGCGGGAGCTCCGCCGACCAGCGCGAACAGGACCTCGGCCGCCACCGCCGTCCCGGTCAGTTCGATCAGGCTGTGCCGGACGGAGCCGGGCGCGGCGAGGCCGTGACCGGTCGGGCCGGGCGGGTGGGCAGGGTCGGCGGACGCGGCGGGGCCGGCTGTGCGCCGGTTCGGGCGGGCGCTCATCGGTGGCCTCCGGCGGCCCGGTCGTCGGTCCCGGACGCTCCCACCGCCGCTGGCTCCGGCGGCGGGCCGGTCCGCTCCGCCAGTCGCCCGGCCAGGGCGTCCAGGGCGGTCCGCGCCCGGCGCACACGGGTCTCGTCCATCGGGTGGGTGGAGTACCTGGCCTCCCGGAACAGTGCGGTCAGAGCCCGCGCGTGGACCGGGTCGACACGGTCGTCGGCCATCGCGCGCTCCAGCAGCTCGGTCGGGCTGTCAGGCGCTCGGAGGGAGAGCCCGGAGGCGGCCAGCGATGTCTCCATCGCGGCGTAGCAGGCGATCACCGCCGCCCGCGCGTCGGCGCCCGCGAGGGCCCGCCGCCCCGTCACCACCGCAGCCGCCAGGGCGTCCTCGGTCCGGGCCGGCGCGGCGGGCAGCGGCGTCGGCGGCCGCCGCCGGACGATCCGCAGCCGCAGCAGCAGGACGACGCCGACGACCACCGCGATCACCAGCACGGCCAGGAGCGCGCCGAACAGCACCTGGACCACGCCCGACAGTGAGCTGTCGGACACCGGTTCGCCGGGCTCGGGCGGCGACACCGTGGGCACCGGGGGCAGGGCGAAGTCCGGCAGTGGCCGCGCCCGGTGCGGCCCGTCCGGCCCGGTGTCCGCCCGGTTGTGGAAGAGGAACATCAGCACCGGCACCGCCACCGCGGCCCCGGGCAGCAGGACGGCGGCGGCCTCCCGCAGGCGCTCGGCCCATGGTGTGGGCC
>NZ_JZWY01001209.1:0-2416 GCF_000966955.1 Streptomyces sp. NRRL S-495 | reverse complement strand
GTACCGGCGGCGGCCCCCGGTGAGCCCGCGCCCGGCGCGAGCGGCACCGCCGGGGGCGCGAGCGCCAGCCCCGCACCTCGTCCGGGCGGCACCGCCGCCGCGGGAGGGGCGGCCGGGGGCACGGCGGGCACGGGCGCCGCCGCCGGCGGCACCGGCCACCCCACGGGCGGCACGGGGGCCACCACGGGCACCGGCGGAGCCACGGCTTCCGCCCCGGCGGCCAGCCCGTCCGGCCACCCGACCTCGCCGGAGCCCGGCCACACCACACCCGCGCCGACCGCCACCCCGGCCCCGGAGCCGACGGTCGCCCCCAGTACCACGGCGGCTCCCAGCGCCGGACCGGTCGCCCACTGAAGGGACTTGAATCACAGCCTGGCCTCGGCATTTGCCTCCGATCCCCAGGCTCGTCTATGGTGGTAGATCGTTCGTTTGATTCATTTGTCTGGCGCCCTACACCCATCTGGCGCCCTTGGCGCGTTCCGGCGATCCGTGGCTGACCGCATAGAGGCGGTTGTGAAACAGAACCCCGGACTTTGGCGCGTGCCACTTCCGGAAGGTTTTGCATGTCTCTCGTTGACGACGCCCGCTTCGCCATGCCCGCGAGCGAGTCCGCCGCCGATGTCACCACCACCGCCCCCGAGGCCGACGCCGAGCTGATCGCCGCCGTCGACGCCGTCGAGGACACCACCGCCGAGGTCGTCGAGGACGACGCCGCCGAGGCCGACGACACCACCGACGCCACCGAGGGCGAGGACGAGGCCGCCGAGGCCGAGCCGACCCTCACCTTCGGCGACCTGGGCCTGCCGGACGACATCGTCCGCGCCCTCGCCAAGCGCGGCGTCACCACCCCGTTCCCGATCCAGGCCGCGACCATCCCGGACGCCCTGGCCGGCAAGGACGTGCTGGGCCGCGGCCGCACCGGCTCCGGCAAGACCCTCAGCTTCGGCCTGCCGCTGCTGACCCGCCTCGCCGCCGGCGAGCGCACCCGCGCCAAGTCGCCGCGCGGTCTGATCCTCGTCCCGACCCGCGAGCTGGCCATGCAGGTCGCCGACGCCCTGGAGCCCTTCGGCTCGGTGCTCGGCCTGCGCCTCAAGGTCGTCTGCGGCGGTACCTCGATGTCGAACCAGATCTACGCGCTGGAGCGCGGCGTCGACGTCCTGGTGGCCACCCCCGGCCGTCTGCGCGACCTGATCAACCGCGGTTCCGCCAAGCTCGACGACGTCCAGGTCGCCGTGCTCGACGAGGCCGACCAGATGGCCGACATGGGCTTCCTGCCCGAGGTCACCGAGATCCTCGACCAGGTCCCGGCCGGCGGCCAGCGCCTGCTGTTCTCCGCCACCCTGGAGAACGAGATCGACACCCTGGTCAAGCGCTACCTGAACAACCCGGTCACCCACGAGGTCGACCCGTCGGCCGGCGCCGTGACCACCATGACCCACCACATCCTCGTGGTGAAGCCCAAGGACAAGGCGCCGATCACCAACGCGATCGCCGCCCGCAAGGGCCGCACGATCATCTTCGTCCGCACCCAGATGGGCGCCGACCGCGTCGCCGAGCAGCTGCTCGAGGCCGGTGTGAAGGCCGACGCGCTGCACGGCGGCATGACCCAGGGCGCCCGCACCCGGGTGCTCGGCGACTTCAAGGACGGCTACGTCAACGTCGTCGTCGCGACCGACGTCGCCGCGCGCGGCATCCACGTCGACGGCATCGACCTGGTGCTGAACGTCGACCCGGCCGGCGACCACAAGGACTACCTGCACCGCTCCGGCCGCACCGCCCGGGCCGGCCGTTCCGGCACCGTCGTCACCCTGGTGCTGCCGCACCAGCGCCGCGGCGTCTTCCGCCTGATGGAGGACGCGGGCGTCGACGCCGGCCGCCACATCCTCGACCACGCCTTCGACGCCGAGGTGGCCCGGATCACCGGTGCCCGCTCGCTGGTCGAGGTCCAGGCCGAGAGCGCGGCGAACATCGCCGGCGCCGCCGAGCGCGAGATCGCCGACATGACCCGTCAGCTGGAGCGCGCGCAGCGCCGCGCCACCGAGCTGCGCGAGGAGGCCGACCGGCTGGCCTCGCGGGCCGCGCGCGAGCGGGCCGAGCTGGGCATCGTGGACGAGGCCCCGGCCGCCGAGGGCGAGGAGACCGCTGCCGCGACCGTGACCGAGCCGGCGGCCGCCGCCGAGCCGACCGAGGAGCGCACCCCGGCGTACCGCGAGGCGCGCACCGAGCGCCCGGCGTTCAACCGCGACCGTGACCGCGGCGAGCGCGGCGGTTCCGGCCGTGACCGTGACGACCGCGGTGGCCGTTCCTTCGGCGACCGTGACCGCGGCGAGCGCGGTGGCTTCAACCGTGACCGTGACGACCGCGGTGGCCGTTCCTTCGGCGACCGTGACCGTGGCCAGGGTGGCGGCTTCAACCG
>NZ_JZWY01001208.1:0-3257 GCF_000966955.1 Streptomyces sp. NRRL S-495 | reverse complement strand
GACCGTGACCGTGGCCAGGGTGGCGGCTTCAACCGTGACCGTGACGACCGTGGCGGCCGTTCCTTCGGTGACCGTGACCGCGGTCAGGGTGGCGGCTTCAACCGCGACCGCGGCGACGACCGCGGCAGCCGCTCCTTCGGCGACCGTCCGGCCCGTTCCTTCGGTGACCGTCCGGCCTTCGGCCGTGACCGCGACGAGCGTGGCGGCAGCAACAACCGTCCGTTCGCCCGCCGCGACGACCACCGCTCCGGTGGCCGTCCGCAGTCCGGCGGCGGCTTCAACCGTGACCGCGGCGACGAGCGCGGTGGCCGCTCCTCCGGTGGCTACAACGCCGGCTTCAACCGCGACGACCGCAAGCCGCGCTGGAAGAACTGACGCCGGCCTGCGCTGACCCGCGCACCGCACAGCACCACGGCCACGGGCCCGCTCCGCATCGTCGGAGCGGGCCCGTGGCCGTTCTGCGTTCCCATGCGTCGGAGCCCCCGCGACCGTTGTTCTACTGCTGAGAATAACCAGTGGCGCGGTGCGTGCCCCGTCGCCTACGGTCGGTCGCATGAGCAGCAGACTGCGTGATGTGGCGGCGGTGAACGAGGGCATCGCCGAGCGGGGGAGCTACCGCGCGTCCGGGGGCGAACCCGTGGATCTGGCCGAGCGCCTGGCGGCGGCCAGGGCCGGGACGGTGTCGTACGACCCGGCCGGTCTCGACGCACTGGTCGCGGCGGGCGGCCCGGGGCCGGCGGCGGGGTCCGGCACCGTCGAGGTCACGGCCGAGGGCAGCGTCCAGGCGGCCCGCCGGTTGTTCGAGGCGGGGGCGGGGCCGGTCGGGGTGCTGAACTTCGCGTCCGCGCGGAACCCCGGCGGCGGCTATCTGCGCGGAGCCCGGGCCCAGGAGGAGGACCTCTGCCGCAGCGCCCTCCTCTACACCTGCCTGGTGGAGGCGCGGGACTACTACGAGGCGCACCGCGCCTCCGTCGACCTCCGGTACAGCCACCGGGTGATCGTCTCGCCCGAGGTGCCGGTGATCCGGGGCGAGGACGGCGGGCTGCTGGCGCGGCCGTACCCGGTGACCTTCCTGACCTCGCCCGCGCCCAACGCCGGCCAGCTCGCCCTGCGGGCCGAGGGCGCCGGGGTGGACGTCCGGGGCGTGCTCGCCGAGCGGGCCGAGCGGGTGCTCGCGGCGGCGGCCCGGCACGGGATCCGCGCGCTGGTGCTGGGGGCGTGGGGCTGCGGGGTGTTCCGCAACGACCCGGCCGAGGTCGCGGAGGCTTTCGAGCTGGCGCTGGCCCGGTACGGGGCGGCCTTCGACCGGGTGGTCTTCGCGGTCTGGGACCGGACGCCGGTCTCGCCGAACCGGGCCGCGTTCGAGGCCCGGTTCGGCGGCGGGGGAGAGGGGTGAGGGCGGTGCCGCTCAGCTCTTCCGGGTGACGAGCACCGTGGTGGCGGCCGAGGCGGCGGTGACCACCCCGGTGACGGCGAGGACGGCGGGCCAGGCGCCGATCCTCTTCGCCAGCGGGTGCGAGCCGCCGAAGGCCACCACGTAGAGCCCGGTCAGGGCGGCCGCGGCGGGCGCGCCCGAGCGGCGGTGCCACTGTGCGGCGGCGCCCGCTCCGGCCACGGCCAGGACGGCGCCGCCGAGCTGCCGCTTGCCGCTCCACCGGGCGACGCCGTAGCCGCCGACCAGACCGCCCGCCGCCGTCAGCGCGGCGGGCGCGGTGGCCGTGAGTGCGTTCGGGATCCTCGCCATCGTCGGTTCCACTCCTCGACTCCAGGCGGATCCGGTGCGGATCCGCGGCGGATTCCTCGGAACTCCGGGGCACCCGGCCCCGGACTCCCCGGAGCTCCGACCCTAACCCGGCACCCCCGGCGGCCCGCCGGTCGGCCGCCGGGAGCCCCGATCGGGCCACCGGCCCCGCTACCGCACCGCCTGCTCGAAGGGGAGCGCGGGCGCGGCCGCCGCCAGCCGGGCCGCCGCCTCGGCCGGCTCCAGCACCCGCTCCAGCCGCAGGTCACCGGGCACCTGCTCGACGAACCGCCCGGCGGCCCAGCTCCGTTCGTAGGGCTGGGGGTCCAGGACGAGCGTCCGCACGCCGTCCACCACCGGGATGTCCTCCGGCATGCCCTCGTTCCAGATCCATCCGCCGTCCGGCGCCACCAGGTTGAACGCGCCCGTCGCGATGAACCGGCGACCGTCCAGCCACCGGGTGCGGCTGAGCGCGACCACCTCGGGGTCCGGCCGGGTGCCCGGCAGGTGGCCGCCGCCGACCAGGACCTCGATCAGCAGCGTGTGCAGCTGGAAGTTGTCGGTCAGGCCGTCCATCCGGAGCAGGTAGCCGGTGCCGCTCGCGCGGTGCAGGACGAGCAGCGGCTCGTCGTCGAGGGTGGCGGCCAGGTACCGCAGGCCCTTGAGGTCGTGCCGGTCGGACCGCTCGCGGTACCGGTCGATCAGCTCGGTGAGGACGCCGCCCACGCCGGAGTCGCGGGCCGATCGCCGTACGGCGGCGTGCGTGCAGAGCGCGAACGCGGCCTGCTGCCACAGCTGGAGCGTCCACCAGCCGGCCACGGCCCGGTGGGCGTGCCACCCGTCCGTCCGCCCGGGCTCGGTGATCCGCGCACGGGCACGGCCGGGGTCCTCCCGGTCCGGATCCGGCAGGGCCTCCTCGTCCCCGTCCGCGCTCCTCCCCGAGCGTCGGTCCGCGTCCGCCCCGGTCTCCGCCCACCGCTCGATCAGCAGCAGGGCGCCGATCAGGGCCTCGCGCAGCCCGGCGAGAACGCCGTCGGCGCAGGCCACCGGGTCGGCTCCGCGCTCCACACAGGCGCCGACCATCATCGCCAGATGGGCCCGGGGGAACAGCGGGGTGCCCGGGAGCAGCGCGGCCAGCCGGGGGCCGACGGCCGCCGATTCCGCCTCCCCGGCGGGGCCGAGCAGCCCGCCCAGCCGGCGCAGTGCCGCGTCGAAGCGCTCACCACCGCCGTCCGGATCCTCCGTCAGGCCGGTCACGGCGGCCTCCAGGGCGGCCACCGCCCCGAGGAGAGCGGACTGCTGACTGTCCGACGGCCCGGTAGGGCGGCCGTCCTGCGGCGCGGAAAGAGGGTCGAACACCATTCGCGGCAGCATAGGCGCCCGGCGTCCCCCGGCCTCGCCCGGGTCACCGCTGCCCTGGTCGGCCCCCGCCCCGCCCCCGTCCCCGTCCACCGGTGGCCGGAGGGCGTCCGGCCGGTGTCGGCCGGGTGGCGGATCGCCGATCGACTGGCGGAAA
>NZ_JZWY01001207.1:0-703 GCF_000966955.1 Streptomyces sp. NRRL S-495 | reverse complement strand
GCACCGAACGGCCCGGGAGCAGCCCACCTCCGACGGCCACGCTCTTCGAGCCCACGCCCCGCGACAGGGCGGCGACACCGGCCAGCAGTTCGTCCCGGTCCGCCCCCACCACCACCGCACGCTCCGCGAACCGCGAACGCCCGACCGCCAGCGAATGACCGACGTCCAGCACGCTCAGGCCCGGTTCCGCCACCACCCGCTCGTGCAGCGCCGCCGCCTGGGCGCGCAGCGCTTCCGGCGTACGCGCCGACAGGATCCAGGGGACGACGGCGGGCACCGGTTCCGACGTGGCGGGCCGGTCGACCGAAGTGTCGGTGGCGGCCGTCGCGTCGGTCGGCGCGGTCAAGGTCGGCGCGGTCGCGTCGGTCGGCGCGGTCAAGGTCGGCGCGGCGACGGCCTGTTCGAGAATCACGTGGGCATTGGTCCCGCTGGCACCGAAGGAGGACACCCCGACCCGGCGCGGCCGTCCCGTCTCCGGCCAGGGGGCGGCCTCGGCGAGCAGGGAGACAGCTCCCTCGGTCCAGTCGACACGGGGCGAGGGGCGGTCGACGTGCAGAGTGCGAGGCATCACGCCGTGCCGCATCGCGAGCACCGACTTGATCACCCCGCCGACGCCCGCGGCGGCCTGGGTGTGGGACAGGTTGGACTTCAGCGACCCCAGCCGCAACGGACGCCCGGCGGGCCGGTCCTGACCGTACGTGGC
>NZ_JZWY01001206.1:0-689 GCF_000966955.1 Streptomyces sp. NRRL S-495 | reverse complement strand
GGCCAGCAGCGCCTGGGCCTCGATCGGGTCGCCGAGCACGGTGCCGGTGCCGTGCGCCTCCACCATGTCGACCTCGGACGGGGCGAGTCCGGCACGGGCGAGCGCCTCGCCGATGACGCGCTGCTGCGCGGGCCCGTTCGGGGCGGTCAGCCCGTTGCTTGCGCCGTCCTGGTTGACGGCCGAGCCGCGGACGACGGCCAGGACAGGATGCCCCGCGCGCCGGGCGTCCGAGAGCCGTTCCAGCAGGAGCAGACCCAGGCCCTCCCCGAACCCGGCCCCGTCCGCGGCGGACGAGAAGGACTTGCTGCGCCCGTCGGGTGCCAGGCCGCGCTGTCGGCTGAACCCGACGTACAGGCCGGGGGTGGACATCACGGTCACCCCGCCGGCCAGGGCGAGAGTGGTGTCCCCGGAGCGCAGCCCCTGGCAGGCGAGGTGGACGGCGACCAGGGAGGACGAACAGGCGGTGTCCAGGGTGACCGCCGGGCCTTCCAGGCCGAGGGTGTAGGCGATCCGGCCCGAGGCGACGCTGGGGATGGTGCCGGTGCCGAGGAAGCCCTCCAACTCGTCGGGAACCCGGCCGAGCCGGGACCCGTACTCGCTGTAGATCACTCCGGTGTAGACGCCGGTGCGGCTGCCGCGCAGGGTCGTCGGGTCGATGCCCGCGCGTTCCACCGCTTCCCAGGACGCCT
>NZ_JZWY01001205.1:0-3321 GCF_000966955.1 Streptomyces sp. NRRL S-495 | reverse complement strand
CGCTGCTGCGGGTCCATGGCCAGGGCCTCGCGCGGGGAGATGCCGAAGAAGCCCGGATCGAAGCCCGTCGCGTCGTGCAGGAAGCCGCCTTCACGGACGTAGAACGTGCCGGGGGCGTCGGGGTCGGCGTCGAAGCCGCCCTCGACGTCCCAGCCGCGGTCGGTGGGGAACGGCGAGACCGCGTCGCGTTCCTCGACCAGCAGTTCCCACAGGTCTTCCGGGGTGCGGACACCGCCTGGGTAGCGGCAGCTCATCCCCACGATGGCGATGGGCTCGGCGGATTCGTCGCGCAGCCGCCGGTTCTCCTGCCGCAGGCGCTGGTTGTCCAGCAGCGAGGCACGCAGGGCGGCGACCACCTGGTCCGTGTCGGTGGGCATGGGGTTGGCCTTCTCCTTCTGCGGCTGTCGGTCAGTCACGTTCGCCGCCCAGGGCCATCCGGACGAGTTCGTCGACCGCCATGTCCTGGATGTCGGCGGCGGGAGCCGGTGTCCCCGGTCGGTCGGCGAGGTCCAGGAGCGCGTCGAGGAGACCGGCCCGGCGCAGTGCGGCGGGCGGGATCGCGGCGAGCAGGGAGCTGATCTCGTGGTCCTCCCGGTCCGTCCGGCCCGGCGTCCCGGCGGCCTTCCCGGTGGCGGCGGGGCCGCCCGGCCCGTCGGGTACCAGGAGCCTGGTGAGGTGGGCGGCGACGGCGGCCGGGGTGGGGTGGTCGAAGACCAGGGTCGCGGGCAGCCGGCGGCCGGTGGCGGCGCTGAGCCGGTTGCGGAGTTCGACGGAGGTGAGCGAGTCGAAGCCGAGGTCCTTGAACGCCTGGTCCGGGTCGACGGCCCCGGCCCCGCCGTGGCCGAGGACGTCGGCGCTCCGGCTCCGCACCAGGTCGAGCAGGGTGGCGACGCGTTCCTCCGGGGTGAGGCCGGTCAGCCGGCGGCGCAGCGAGTCCGCTTCGGCGGCGTCCGCCGCGGAGGCGGGACGGCGCGCGGTGCCGGGAACCAGTGCGGAGAGCAGGGCCGGGACGGGTGCGGTCCGGGCCACCGCCCGGAGGCGGCCGAGGTCGATCCTGACCGGGACGAGCAGCGGTTCGTCCAGGGTGAGCGCCGCGTCGAACAGGGCCAGGCCCTCTTCGCTGCCGATGGCCGCGGTGCCTCCCCGGGACATGCGCCGCAGGTCGGCGGCGGTGAGCGTGCCGGTCATGGTGCTGCGGCGTGCCCACAGGCCCCAGGCGAGCGACTGGGCGGGCAGGTCCAGGGCCCGGCGGTGCTGGGCGAGCGCGTCGAGGAAGGCGTTGGCGGCCGCGTAGTTGCCCTGCCCGGCGTTGCCGACCGTGGCGGACGCGGAGGAGAACAGGACGAAGGCCGACAGCGGCAGATCGCGGGTGAGGGCGTGCAGGTTGAGGGCCGCGTCGACCTTGGGCCGCAGTACGTGTCGCATCCGCGCGGGGGTCAGCGACTCGACCGTCCCGTCGTCCAGGACGCCGGCCGCGTGGACGACCGCGCTCAGCGGACGGTCGGCGGGGATGCCGGCGAGCAGGGCGGCGAGCGCGTCCCGCTCGGCGACGTCACAGGCCTCCACGTCCACCCGGGCGCCGAGTCCGCGCAGTTCGGCGGCGAGGTCGGCCAGGCCCGGGGCGGTCGCGCCGCGCCTGCCGACGAGCAGCAGGTTCCGTACGCCGTGCGCGGTCACGAGGTGCTGTGCGACCAGGCCGCCGAGCGCGCCGCCGGCCCCGGTGACCAGGACGGTCCCCCCGGCCGCGGCGATGCCGGACGGTGCGGCGGACGGGTCCGGGCCCGCGAGCGTGTCCGTGTCCGTGTCCGTGTCCGGGGGCGGGGTCGGATCCGTGGCGACGGTGGCCCTGGTGAGGCGGGCGGCGAGGAGTCGTCCGGCGCGTATCGCCAGTTGGGGTTCCGTTCCGGCCAGTGCCCGGGGCAGCAGGCCGGTCACGGCGGCCGGGTCGTCGGTGTCGATCAGCAGGAACCGGTCCGGGTGCTCGGACTGGGCGGAGCGGACGAGGCCGCGGACCGCCGCGCCGACGAGGTCGGTGACGTCCTCACCGGCTGCCGTGGAGACCGCGCCCCGGGTGACGAGGACGAGCCGGGTGCCGTCGTCCCACCGCGGGTCGGCCAGCCAGTCCTGGACGAGCCGCAGGGCGTCGTCCAGTGCGGTGTGCACGGATGCGGCGTCGGGCGGGGACGGGAGGTCCGGGGTGCGGTCGCACCAGGCCAGCACCGCGGCGGGCGACGGTGCTCCCGCTTCCAGGGCGGCACCGAGCGCGGCCAGGTCCGGACGGCTGTCCGGGAAGGACTCCCGGCCCCCGAGGACAGCAACGTGCCCGAGGGGCTCGGCGGGTGCGGTGGCGGGCACCGCCGACCACTGCACCCGGTAGAGGGATTCCGGGCCTCCGCCCGGGCGGAGGGCGTCGAGGTCGATCGGGCGGACGGCGAGCGTCTCGACCGACACGACCGGGAGGCCGTTCGGGTCGGTCGCGTCGATCGACGTCGATCCGTCCGGCCGGAAGCCGAGCCGCACCCTGAGCGCGGTGGCTCCGGAGGCGTGCAGCCTGACCCCGCCCCAGGAGAACGGCAGTCCGGCGGACGGTCGGTCCGGGTCCGGTCCGCTCTCCGGCCGGGCGCGCAGGAACAACCCCTGGAGCGCGGCGTCCAGGAGGGCGGGGTGCACACCGAAGGCGGAGGCGGACCGGTGCTGGTCGTCGGGCAGGCGTACCTCGGTGAAGATCTCCTCGCCCCGGCGCCAGGCGGTGGTGAGCCCGCGGAAGGCGGGGCCGTAGCCGTAACCGGAGGTGTGGAACCGCTCGTACAGGTCGTCGACGGGGATCGGGGTGGCGCCGGGCGGGGGCCAGGAGCCGGCGTCGTCCGGTCCGGGTGCGGGCGACGGACCGCGGGTCGTGGCGTCGGCGGTCAGTGCGCCGGTCGCGTGCGCGGTCCAGGTCGGGGTCGCCGCGTCCTCGCGGCAGGAGAACACGTCCAGGGAGCGGCTGCCGTGCGCGTCCGCCGCGCCGACCCGCACCTGCAGGCGGACGGCGGTGTCGACGGGTATCAACAGCGGCGACTGGAGCGTCAGTTCCTCCACCGTGTGGCATCCGGCCTCGTCCGCGGCGCGTACCGCGAGCTCCGCGAAGGCCGCGCCGGGCAGCAGGACCGTACCGGCCACGGCGTGGTCGGCGAGCCAGGGGTGGGTCCGCAGCGACAGCCTTCCGCTGAGCAGCAGTTCACCCGTGTCGGCCAGCTCGACGGCCGCTCCGAGGACGGGGTGGTCGGTCGGGTCGAGCCCGGCCGAGCCCACATCGGCCGCCGCGGTGGGCGCCGGCTC
>NZ_JZWY01001204.1:0-3370 GCF_000966955.1 Streptomyces sp. NRRL S-495 | reverse complement strand
GCATTGGAGCGACGACCGTCGGCACCGGACGTAAGCGCCCCGGAGGCGAGCCGAGCCTAAGAAAAAAAGGGCCTAGCGGGCCACGGCGAGTCCGCCGGCCGCAGCGCGTCCAGGCCGCCGGGCCCGTGCAGGGCCGCGTACACCGCCAGGGTCCCGGTGATCAGGGTCGGGTTGTGCAGCTCGCCGGCGTGGATCAGCCGGACCAGCTCCTCGACCGGCACCCGGGCGGACTCCAGCTCCAGTTCCTCCCCGTGCGCCTCGTACCGCTCCCCCTCGGCCTCGGACAGGTCGGTGGCGAGGAAGAGCCGCAGTGCCTCGTCGGTGCCGCCGGGCGAGGTGTAGAAGTCGACCAGCACCCGCCATTCGCCGGCCTTGCAGTGCGCCTCCTCGTACAGCTCGCGCTGGGCGGCGTGCAGCGGGTTCTCGCCGGGCACGTCGAGCAGTCCGGCCGGCAGCTCCCAGAGGCGCTGGCGGACGGGGTGGCGGTACTGGCGCAGGATCAGCACCCGCTGCCGCTCGTCCAGGGCGAGGACGGAGACCGACCCGGGGTGGGTCTGGTAGTCCCGGCGGGCCCAGCTGCCGTCGGGCATCAGGACCTCCTCGGTGCGCACCCCGGTGACCCGGCCCTGGAAGGGGGTGGTGCTCCCCCGGATCTCCCACTCCTCCGCCACGTCGGCGACATCGGCGGTGCTGCGGTCGTCCATCACGCTCTCCCCTTTTCGTCAGTACGACACAATCTAACGCCGAACGGCGGCCCCGCAGGAATCGCGGGACCGCCGTCCGGGGAACGGACCGGGACTACTGGGCGTCGGCCGGCGCCGTCTTGATCTCGATCGCGGCCTTGACCAGACCCGCGAACAGCGGGTGCGGGCGGGTCGGCCGGGACTTCAGCTCCGGGTGGGCCTGGGTGGCCACCAGGTAGGGGTGCACCTCGCGCGGGTACTCGACGTACTCGACCAGGTCGCCCTTCGGGGAGAGGCCGGAGAACTGCAGGCCGGTCTTCTCCAGGTCCGCGCGGTAGGCGTTGTTGACCTCGTAGCGGTGGCGGTGGCGCTCCTCGACGTACTGCTCGCCCGCGTAGACCTCGCGGACGATCGAGCCCTCGGCGAGCTTGGCCGGGTAGAGGCCCAGACGCATGGTGCCGCCCAGGTCGCCCTTGCCGTCGACGATGGCCAGCTGCTCGGCCATGGTGGAGACGACCGGGTGCTTGGCCGCGGCGTCGAACTCGGTCGAGTTGGCCTCGGGCAGGCCGGCCAGGTTGCGGGCGGCCTCGATGACGACGCACTGCAGGCCCAGGCACAGGCCGAGCAGCGGGACCTTGTTCTCGCGGGCGAAGGTGATCGCGCCGACCTTGCCGTTGACGCCGCGGTCGCCGAAGCCACCGGGGATGCAGATCGCGTCCACGTCGCCGAGCTGCTCGCGGGCGCCCTCGGGGGTCTCGCAGTCGTCCGAGGTGACCCACTTGATCTCGACCCGGGCGTTGTTGGCGAAGCCGCCGGCGCGCAGCGCCTCGGTCACCGACAGGTAGGCGTCCGGGAGGTCGATGTACTTGCCGACCAGGGCGACCTTGACGATGTGCTGCGGCTCGTGGACGCGGCGCAGCAGGTCGTCCCAGGTGGTCCAGTCGACGTCGCGGAACGGCAGGTCCAGGCGGCGGACGACGTAGGCGTCCAGGCCCTCGCCGTGCAGCACCTTGGGGATGTCGTAGATCGACTTGGCGTCGATGGCCGCGACCACGGCCTCCTCGTCGACGTCGCACATCAGCGAGATCTTGCGCTTGATGGCCTGCGGGACCTCGCGGTCGGCGCGCAGCACGATGGCGTCGGGCTGGATGCCGATGTTGCGCAGCGCCGCGACGGAGTGCTGGGTCGGCTTGGTCTTGAGCTCGCCCGAGGGGCCGATGTAGGGGAGCAGGGAGACGTGCACGAAGAAGACGTTGTCCCGGCCGACCTCGTGGCGGACCTGGCGGACGGCCTCCAGGAACGGCAGCGACTCGATGTCGCCGACGGTGCCGCCGACCTCGGTGATCACCACGTCCACGTCCTCGGTCGCCATCCGGCGGATCCGGGACTTGATCTCGTTGGTGATGTGCGGGATGACCTGGACGGTGTCGCCCAGGTACTCGCCGCGGCGCTCCTTGGCGATGACGGTCGAGTACACCTGGCCGGTGGTGACGTTCGCCGAGCCGTGCAGGTTGGTGTCGAGGAACCGCTCGTAGTGGCCGATGTCGAGGTCGGTCTCGGCGCCGTCGTCGGTGACGAAGACCTCACCGTGCTGGAACGGGTTCATGGTGCCCGGGTCCACGTTGAGGTACGGGTCGAGCTTCTGCATCGTCACGCGCAGGCCGCGGGCCTTGAGCAGGGCACCGAGGCTGGAGGCGGTGAGGCCCTTGCCGAGCGACGAGGCGACACCCCCGGTGACGAAGAGGTGCTTGGTCGTCACGGCGCGGCCGTTCGATGCCTTGCCGGAATGGGGCTGTGCCAAGAGGGGGCTCCCGTGGGTCGCGTGTCGAAGGTGACGTGGTGGGAGGCTCGCGGCTCGCCGTCGCGACGGGGGAGGGCGGTGCTTCGCACGGGGCCCAGAGGGTCGTCGGTTCGGCCGGTCCGGGGCGTTTGATCCCACCGGTCCACGGGATACCAGGGTATCAGTGACCCGGCCCGGACGCGTTCCGGCCCGCCGTCGGCGGGCCTCGGGGGCCCGGTTTCCGGTCGGGGAGCCGCGGGGGCGCTCCCGGGGCGCACGCCAGGCGCACCACCGGCGCACCATCCGGCGCTACCGTCACAGCCGTCGCACCACCCGCCCGTCCGGGCCACCCGGCGGCGGCCCGGGGCGCTCGGCCGGGCCATCATCGGATCCCCACTTCGTGCCATCCGGAGCTGATCCTTCCGAGCCATCCTGACGGCCGCTCCCGCAATGCGCGGTATTTCCGCCGAAATGCGGCGCCACACCGCGCTGCGCCCGCGTGCTTCGCCCCTTTCGTCCGTCGTAAGCTGCTCGGACGCATCGCCGACAACACGAGCTCGCGGAGGGCGTGGGAGGGTCAGGAACCTCTCGGTCCCCGATGCGCGACCGGACCTCCCCGCAGTGCCGCTCCTCCCACCCACCCAGAGGCTCGACCGAGCCCTCGCGGATGCTCCGGCAAGGCCCGCCACCACCCCACGGAGGGCCGGACGTCCCAGGGTGGCGCCGGTCCCGCGGTCCCGCTGGCTCTCCCTCGGATCGCCGATGCGTCGTGACCACATTGCGAACTGGAGATCACGTGGCCGGCCGTATCGAGGACTACGCACTCATCGGGGACATGCAGACCGCCGCCCTCGTCAGCAGGGACGGAGCGGTGGACTGGCTCTGCCTGCCCCGGTTCGACTCGCCG
>NZ_JZWY01001203.1:0-2000 GCF_000966955.1 Streptomyces sp. NRRL S-495 | reverse complement strand
GCGGCTGGCCGTCGATGGCGGCGAGCCGGCCGGTCGGGCCGTCCAGCCGCGGGGTGGAGGAGAGCAGCGCCGCGGTGTAGGGGTGGCGGGGCTGTTCGAACAGCGCCTCGGCCGGTCCGGACTCGACGATCCGGCCCGCGTACATCACGTAGACCCGGTCGCTGATGGCGGCGGCGAGGCCCAGGTCGTGGGTGACGAACAGCAGGCCGGTGCCGAAGCGTTCGCGCAGCCGGTCCAGCAGGGCGATGACCTCGGCCTGGCTGGTCACGTCGAGCGCGGTGGTGGGCTCGTCGGCGAGCAGCAGGACCGGGTCGCCCATCAGGGCGGCGGCGATCATCACGCGTTGGAGCATGCCGCCGGAGAGCTGGCCGGGGTAGCGGCGCATCAGCTCGGGCCCGAGGCCGACGGCGTCGAGGAGTTCGACGGCGCGCCGGTCCGCGTCGGCGGCGCCCATGGTGCCGGTGAGGCGGACGCTCTCGGTGAGGAAGTCGCCGATGCGGCGCAGCGGGTTGACGGCCGCCCGCGGGTCCTGGAACACCATCGCGGCCCGGCCGGTGCGCAGTTCGCGCAGCCGGGCGGCGTCCATGGTGAGGACGTCCCGGCCGTCGACGAGGACCTCGCCGGCGGGGACGGCGCCGGGCGGCAGCAGTCCGAGGGCGGCGCGCGAGGTGAGGGACTTGCCGGAGCCGGACTCGCCGACCAGGGCGACGGTCTCGCCGGGGGCGACGGTGAGGTCGACCCCGTCGAGCACCGGGCGGGCGGTGCCGGGCAGGCGCAGGCGCAGCTCCCGGACGTCGAGGGCGTTCACGTGGTCCTCCGGGCGACCTGGTCGGCCCAGCGCTCGCCGACGACGTTGAAGGCGACGACGGTGAGCACGATGAGGACGCAGGGCAGGATCGCGGAGAGCGGGTAGCCGTGCTGGATCGCGGTCTGGCCGTCGAAGACCATGCGGCCCCAGTCGGGGGTGAGGGCGGGGACGCCGAGTCCGAGGAAGGACAGGCCGGCCAGGTCCATGAGGGCGTATCCGAAGTTGACGGTGGACTGGGCGAGCACGATCGGCGCGATGTTGGGCAGGACGTGCCGCAGGCAGATCTGGAGGGCCGAGTGCCCCTGGACCTGGTAGGCGGAGACGTAGGGCCGCATGCGCTCGGCCAGCACCAGGGAGCGGGTCAGGCGGGAGACGTAGGGCAGGTAGGCGATCGCCAGGGCGACGACGGGGGCCATCAGGCCCTCCCCGTGGACGGCGACGATCAGGATGGCGAGCAGCATGCCGGGGAAGGCGAAGACCAGTTCGGTGCTGCGGGACAGCACGGAGTCGATCCAGCCGCCGCGCCAGCCCGCCAGGAGGCCGACGGCCACGCCGGCGACGGTGGAGAAGACGACCACGCCGAGCGGCCCGAGCAGCGAGGTGCGGGCGCCGATCAGCAGCCGGGCGAGGGTGTCGCGGCCGGCGGCGTCCACGCCGAGCAGGTGGTCGGCGGAGGGACCGGCGAGGGCGTTGCCGAGGTCGACGGCGTTCGGGTCGTCGGGTGCCAGCCAGGGGGCGAGCAGCGCGGCGAGCACGACCAGGGCGGCGAGGCCGAGGCAGATCCGGTAGAGCGGGGCGCGGGCGGACTTGACCCGGGCGAGGCCGGGCCGCCGGGCGAGGGCGACACTCATGCGTCGGACCTCCTGGAGCCGAGGGTGACCCGGGGGTCGACCAGCGGGTGGAGCAGGTCGACGAGCAGGTTCACCGTCATGAACAGGGCCACGATGATCAGGGAGATGGCCTGGACGGTCGGGAAGTCCTTGGTGGTGGTGGACAGTTCGAGGAGCTGGCCGAGGCCGCCGACGCTGAACGCGGACTCCACCAGGATCGTGCAGACCAGCAGGGTGGAGACGATCAGGCCGCCGGTGGTGAGCACGGTGCCCAGCGAGTTGCGGAACACGTGCCGGCGGATCACCTCGCGCTCGGGCACGCCCCGGCTGCGGGCGACGGTGACGTGCTCGCCCTCCAGGGC
>NZ_JZWY01001202.1:0-3398 GCF_000966955.1 Streptomyces sp. NRRL S-495 | reverse complement strand
TCGCCCTCCAGGGCGTCCAGCATCGCCGAGCGGGTGACCCGGGCGAGCATGCCGATCAGGTAGAGCGCGAGGGCGATCGCGGGCAGGGTGAGGTGCCAGGCCATGTCCAGCAGGCCCTCCCCCGCGCCGCTGGTCGGGAACCAGCCCAGCTTGACCGCGAACAGGCCCTGGAGCAGCACCGCGGCGACGAAGGAGGGGGTGCCGACGGCGAGGGTGGTGGTGACCAGGATCGCGGAGTCGGTCGCGCCGCCGCGGACGGCGCCGATCCAGCCGAGCACCAGGCCGATCACGACCACCACCAGCAGGGCCATGGCCACCAGCAGCAGGGTGGCGGGCAGGCGGTCGGCGAGCAGGCCCGACACGTCGGTGCGGTAGGTGAGGGAGCGTCCGAAGTCGCCCTGCAGCACCTGGCCGAGCCAGCGGAGGTAGCGCACCAGGAAGGGGTCGTCCAGGTGGTACTGCTCGTTGATCGCCTGCAGGGCGGCCGGGGAGGCCGAGCGCCCGGACAGCAGGAAGCTCGCCGGGCTGCCCGGCGCCAGGTACATCGCCCCGAAGACGACGAAGGAGGCGCCGAGCAGGGTGACGGCCATTTCGACCAGCCGTCGGACGGCGAATCGCAGGAAGGTCACCGCGCGGCCCCCACGTCGGCGGCCCACGGGTAGTACAGGTAGGAGATGGTGGTCGGGGCGCCGGTGACCCGCTTGTTCAGGAAGACGGCGGTGGGCCACTCGGCGACCGGGATCCAGAGCAGCTTCTCGGAGGCGGTCCGCTGGAGCTGCGCCTCGACGGCGCCGCGCTCGGCCGGGTCGTACTCGGCCGAGGCCCGGTCGACCAGCTCGTCGTAGGCCGGGTCGCTGTAGCCGGCGAAGTTCTGGTAGGCGCCGGTGCGGAAGTTGGCGAGCAGGTCGAGCGGGTCGGTGATGGAGTCGTAGTACGTCTCCGGGAACATGTCCAGGCCCTCGCGCGCCTTGGGGTCGGTGAACAGCGAGGTGAAGGCGTTCGGGGCGATGGTCCGCAGCTGGATGTCGAGGCCGATCCGGGCGCCGGCGGACTGGACGGCGGTGGCGAGCAGCGAGACGTCCTGGCCGATGCTGCTGGTGGCGACGGTGAGCGTCCGGCCACTGGCGCCGGCCTCCTTGACCAGGGCCTTGGCGCGCTCGATGTCCTGCTCGGTGGGGGTGAGGTGGGCGAAGGCCGCGGTGCGGACGTCCTCGGGCAGGCCGGCCCAGGCGGCCCTGGTGGTGAGCGAACCGGTGACGGTGCCGGCGCCGGCGAGGCCGGTGCGGACGAAGCCGGAGCGGTCGAGGGCCAGCGACAGCGCCTGGCGGACCCGGAGGTCGCCGAGCGGGCCGTCCATGCTGGTGACGTTGAGGTTGACAGTGCTGAGGCCCTCGCCGAAGTACAGGGTGCCGGTGCCGCCGTTGCGAAGCCGGTCGTAGCTCTCGGTGGGGATCAGGTAGCCGCCGTCGACCTCGCCGCTGAGCATGGCGTTGGTGCGCGCGGAGGGGTCGGTGAGGAAGCGGAACACCACCTTGCCGGCCTTGGCCCGGTTGCCCCAGTAGCCGTCGAAGCGCTGGAGTTCGATCGACTGGCCCTTGACCCAGCTGCCGAGCTTGAACGGGCCGGTGCAGTCGAGGCTCCCGCCGGTGCCGTAGTCCCGGCCGGCGGCCTCCACCCCGGCCTTGGCGGCGACCACGCCGGCGGCGGTGGCCATGTACTGCGGGAACTGGGAGTCGGGCCGCTTGAGCTTGACGGTGACCTGGAGCGGGCCGGTCGCGGTGACGGTGTCGACGTTCTGGAAGGACTGCGCCCAGGCCGCCGCGTTGTCGGGGTTCATCTGCCGGCCGAGGCTGTACACGACGTCCTCGGCGGTCATCACCGAGCCGTCGTGGAAGCGCACGCCGGAGCGCAGGTCGTAGACCCAGGTGGTGGGGTCGGGGTTGGACGCCTTCTCGGCCAGGCCGGGGGCCAGGGTGAGCTGGGGCGTCCAGCGCATCAGGCTCTCGCAGACGTTGGACAGGACGGTGTTCTGCGGGTAGTCGAAGGCCTGGAGGTAGTCCAGGGTGGGCGGCTCGGCGTAGGTGGCCCAGGTGAAGGAGTCGATGTCGCCGGCGGCCGGCGGGCTGGACGGCGACAGCTGGAGGTCGGCCCGGTCGGCGGAACCGCCGCGGGGCGGTCCCGAGCAGGCGGCGACCAGGGCCGCGGCGCCGAGCAGCGCGGTGGCGACGGCGAGCGGGCGCCGGGGCCGGGTGCGTCTGGCAGGTGCGGTGGGAGTCATGAGGGTGGTTCTCCGTTCGCTGGCTGGGTCAGACGCGGGCGGCCGGGAGCTGCTGGGTGATGCAGTGGACGCCGCCGCCGCCGAAGGCGATCACCCGGGCCCGCACGCCGACGACCTTGCGGTCGGGGAACGCGGCGGCGATCACGGCGAGCGCGCCGGCGTCCTCGGGGTGGTCGGCGACGGGGACGACGACACCGCCGTTGGCCAGGTAGAAGTTCAGGTAGCCGACCTCGACCCGGACGTCCTCCACCTCGACGAAGGCGGCCTGGGTGACGTCGACGATCTCGAACGGGCGGCCCTGGGCGTCGGTGGAGTGCTCCAGCACCGTGCGGTTGGCGCGCATCCGCACGTAGTCGGGGTGCGCGGGGTCGGCGGGCAGCTGCACCACGACCTTGCCGGGGGCGGCGAAGGCGCACACGCCGTCCACGTGGCCGTCGGTCTCGGTGTCCAGGGCGCCGCCGTAGGGCAGCCAGATGATCTTGGTGACGCCGAGCCGGGCCTTCAGCTCGGCCTCGATCTCCTCGCGGCCCAGCTCGGGGTTGCGGTTGGGGTGGAGCAGGCACTGCTCGGTGGTGATGAGCGTGCCCTCGCCGTCGACGGTGATCGCGCCGCCTTCGAGGATCATCTCGGAGCGGATCGCCGGCACCTGGAGGTGCTCCAGCAGCAGGCCGCTGATCCGGTCGTCGGCGTCCCAGGGGTGGTGCTTGCGGCCCCAGGCGTTGAAGCGGCCCCAGGCGTTGAAGCGGAAGTCGACGCCGGCCCGGCGGCCCTCCTCGTCCAGGACGAAGATCGGCGCGGAGTCGCGGAACCAGGAGTCGTCCAGGGGGAGTTCGACGACGGTCAGGTCCGGGCCGCACAGGGTGCGGGCCTCGTCGCCGTGGCCGGGCGGGGCCACCATGGTGACGGGCTCGAACTCCGCGATGGCCCGGGCGACGGCCGCGTACTCGCGCTTCGCCTCGTCGAGGTTGTTGCCCCACAGGTCCGGCCGGACCGGCCAGGCCATCAGGCAGCCGTCGTGCTCGGTCCACTCGGCGGGCATGCGGTGGGTCATGGGGATCCTCGTTCTCTTCGGGCCCGGCCGGGTGCTGCCGGGGGGTGGGTGCTGCGGGGGGGGTGGGTG
>NZ_JZWY01001201.1:0-372 GCF_000966955.1 Streptomyces sp. NRRL S-495 | reverse complement strand
GCCCCAGGCGGTCGGGTCGAGGACGGTGGCGCAGCCGGGTTCGTCGTCGACGGGTGCGGTGGAGGCGGCCGGCGCGGTGCGGTCGGGGTCGGGGTCGGGGTGGCGGTTCGGCGGGGACGGGGTCATCGGAGCCTCCGGGAGGGGTGCGGGCTCAGCCGGGCTGGCGGCAGTCGATGGCGGGCAGCTCGCGGTAGGCGGTCGGCGTGCTCTCCGGCCTCGGGTCGCTGCCCACCCGGACGCCCCACTGGAGCGACTCGTCGTTGCCGAAGTCGTGGGAGCGGGTGAGGGTGACGGACCCGGTGCCGAGCCGCACGGTCTCGGTGGCGACGGTCACGGGCGGGTTGCCCGCGCCGGAGTGGTGCTGCCAGGAGA
>NZ_JZWY01001200.1:0-3449 GCF_000966955.1 Streptomyces sp. NRRL S-495 | reverse complement strand
GAGTGGTGCTGCCAGGAGACGACCAGCGTGGCGCCGGGCGGCCCCGACGCCACCACGGTGATCCGCGCCTGGAGGCCGAAGCGGCTGCTGTCCAGACAGCCCAGGGAGTCGACGGTCAGCGATTCCACCCGGGTGGGCGCCGGCGGCGGAGAGGTCGTGGTGGACGGTTGCGGTGCGCGGGTGGGGGAGGAGGGGTCGGTGGTGGCGGCCGGGGACGTGGGGGTGGACGGCCGGTCCGTGAGCCGTGGCGCAGGCGTGGACGAGGTGGCGTCCGGGGCGGGGGCCGGAGCGGAGGTGCCGGTGGACGGTGTGCCGGTGGCCGGCGGCTGCGGGCGCGACGGCGGGGGAACGGGCGAGGGCGGCCGGGACGCGGACGGGGAGAACGAGGACGGCCGGGACGCGGCGGGGGACGTGAACGGAGGCGGTACTGCGGGCCGGCTCGTGGAGGGCGGCGCGGAGGCGGAGGCGGAGGCGGAGGTCGGTCGGGAGGACGAGGGGGACCTCGGAGCGCCGGGGGAGGCCGGGCCTGTCGGCACGGGCGGCCGCGTCGTCGCCGTCCCGCCGCCCGTCGGGGCCAGCGTGGTGGTGACCCGCAGCATCGGGCTGCCCGTCACCGTCCGGTCCTCGGACCGGGTCGTCCCGGCGAGCGCCACTCCGGCCAGCACGGCCATCGTGAGGGTGCCCGCGACCGCCCCGGTGCGCCGCAGGCGGCGCGAGCGCCCGGGGCGCGACGGGCCCGCGAGCGTGACCCGCCCGCGCGGCGGAACCGGAGTGCCGGTCCCGGCCGCACCGACACCGCCCTCCCGGGGAACGGAACGGTCCGGCAACGAGCCCTCGGCGGCGACGAGTTGCAGTGGGGGCGAGGGCGCCCCGCCGGGCGCCGCGGCCGCGCTCCGGGGCAGCAGCGCGGCCAGCAGCCCCACCAGGACGGCGAGGTCGGCGTGGCCGTGCTCCTCCCAGAGCTCCCCGTAGCCGGTGGCGGCCGCCGCCTCCAGCAACTGGAGGAACTCCACCGCGCCGGCCGGCCGTTCCTCCGGCCGCTTCGCCATCCCGGCCCGGACCAGCGGCCGCACGGCCTCCGGGACCAGCCCGTCCGGCACCGGCGACTCCAGGTGCTGGACGGCGAGTTCGATCGACGTCGTGCCGTCGAACGGCCGGGCGCCGGTCAGGCACTCGAAGAAGGTGACGGTGGCGGCGTAGACGTCGGCGGTGGGCGAGGCGGGCGCGCCGGTCCACTGCTCGGGCGCCAGGTACGCCGGTGTGCCGGAGATGTCCCGGGCGTCGCCGCCGGGGACGGCGATGCCGAAGTCCACGAGCTTGGAGCTGCCGTCGGCCGCGACCAGGACGTTGGCCGGCTTGTAGTCGCGGTGGACGAGCCCGACGGCGTGCGCGGCGGCCAGACCCAGCAGGGAGCCCTTGAGGACCACCAGCGCCGCCTCCGGGGTGGTGGCGCCCTCCGCCCGCAGCAGCGCGCGCAGTGAGAGGCCGTCGACGAGTTCCATCACGATGGCCGCGTTCGGCCCGGCCTCCACGTACTCGTAGAGCCGGGTGACGTACGGCGAGTCGACCCGGGCCAGGACGGTCGCCTCCCGCCGCAGCGCGGCGCCGTCGGCCGGGTCGTGCAGGTACTTGATCGCGACGGGGGTGCCGGTGGGGCGGTGGTGCGCGAGCCAGACCCGGCCGCTGGCGCCGGCGCCCAGCTCCCGCTCGTGGTCGTACTCCGGCAGCCGCCACCCGTCGGCGGGCGCTGCGGCCGGGTCGTCGTACGGTCGGTGTCTTCGGTCCTGCGGGTCCTGCGGGTCGTGCCGGTCCTGTTGCCGTTGCTCCCGGTCGCGCACGGTGGGCCCCCTCCGCGAGTCGTCTCGCAGCCGTCGACGCGGCCACGGAGCGGTGGGTTCCCCCCTTCGGGCACGGTCCGAACGCGCCCCTGCGGCCGGTCGTGCACGCCCCTGGACGTTCCCGCTGGCAGGCGGCCCGGACCGGGCGGACGGCCGCCGGGAGGAACAGGCGCACTCGGGAGTCGCACGCCCCGCCGGCCCGCGCCCCGGTGCGCCTCCCCGCTTCCCCGCACCTCCGCGTTCTGCCGCGGCCGTCCTCGACGGCACCCCGCCGAACCTCGACACCCGTCACTGGCGCACCCTCACCGCCATGTGCGGGCATCGAGCGGGGAACGGGCGCGCTGAGCGGCCCGGCCGCGGGAAACCCGTGGCCGGGCCGTTCGGCGTCGGAGCCCCGTCCGCAGGGGCCGGGGCCTTCAGCCCTGGCGCTCGAACAGCGGCACCCGGACCGGCTCCGGCCGGTCGCGGTCCAGGCCGGACAGCGAGGCGTCGTGCGGCGACAGCATCAGCGCGATCCCGCCGAGCGAGAGCAGGACGAGGACGGCCACCGCGAGCGGGGTGATGAACTGCGAGGCCGGCAGGCCGCCGACCGGGCTCCGGCCGTCCAGCACCACCGACACGGCGGCCATGCCGGTGTAGTGCATCGCGACCACCGCGACCCCGGCGATCAGCGCCGAGGCGAGCGAGGCCAGCATGCCGGTGATGTTCAGGGATGTTCAGGGTCATCCACAGCGCGGTGGCGGACGCGGCGACGGCGATCGCGATCGAGCCGGCCACGGTCAGGGTGTCGTAGGACACCTGCCCCTGGACGTGCATCGCGGCCATGCCGAGGTAGTGCATCGCCGCCACGCCCAGGCCCATGACGGTGCCGCCGATCAGCAGGGTGCTCAGGCTCCGCGGCCGGTAGCCGACATAGAGGATGCCGAGGCCGCAGACCACGATCGCCAGCACCAGGCTGCACAGCGTCAGGGGCACGTTGTAGAGGATGGTCGAGCCGCTGACGGTGAAGCCCAGCATCGCCAGGAAGTGCATGGTCCAGATGCCGCAGCCGATCTCGGCGGCGCCGAGCAGCAGCCAGCCGAGCCGTCTGCGCGGCGGCAGGTCGAGGGCGCGGACGGTGCAGCGTAGGCCGAGCGCGGCTCCGGTGCAGGCGACCAGGTAGGACAGGACCGGGTTGAGCCAGCCGTAGTGGAAGCCGTCGATCACGGCGTGGTGGGGGTGCATGAGAATACCTGAGCTGACGTTTCGTTGATGGACTCGTTGATGGACGCGCACGGGAACGGCCCGCGGGGGGCCACGGTCCGGTGCGGGGGGTTCCCGCGCGCGGCGGTGCGGGCGGGACGGGTCGGCGACCCGGTGCTGCCCGTCCGGCGTCGGGGGTCACGGACGGCGCCACGGGTGTCGGCAGGCGGGAGGGGGGCGCGGAAGGGGCCTCAAGGGCGGCCGCACGCAACGGGAAGCCGTCTGCCGGGCCTCACGTGCGGGTACATACTATCTGCCCGTCGGGGTCAAGATCTGTTGGGGGTGGTCCTCGCGGATCTTTGGTGAAGACCCGTCGGCCGGCGGCCCCGTCGGTCGGCCCCGTCCTGCTGCGCCCCGTCACGCCCCGCC
>NZ_JZWY01001199.1:0-746 GCF_000966955.1 Streptomyces sp. NRRL S-495 | reverse complement strand
GGCAGGACTGGCGGGCCGTCATGCCGATGGGGCGGCGTTTCCGGCTGGAGGCCGCGGCCGCCCGGTGGGTCGAGGCCGACTGCGGGCGGCCCGCGCGCGTGGGCCGCGAGGAGATTTCGCTGCCCCGGTGGGCGGGCGGCCTGCTGGTGTGTGTGCCGCGGGCTGCCCGTACGCCGTCCTGCGGCCGGCCGCCCACCGCGCGGGCCGGGACGAACTGGCCGGGCTGGTGGTGCTGACCGCCGGCGCCACCGAGCATCGTGCCGTCGTCGACCAGGCCCCGGCCGGAACCCGGGTCGTCGACCTGTCGGTCCGGCGCACCGGCCCGACGACCCTGTGAGCGCCCCAAAGCCGCACTCGCCCGGGATCCGGACCGACACCGCCGAACACAGACCGGCTCCCGCTCCTCCGCGGTCCCGGTGCCCGACTCCCGGCACGCGGACGGGAGACGTCCTCGGCGACCGGGCCCTGGTGGCCAGATGCGGCTCGGGCCGGGAAACCCGGTGCTCGGCGGCGGCCGGTGCTGGCCGGTCCGGCAGTGCGCCGTGCCGGCCCCGGCCTGCCCAGGTGGCTCAGCCCCGGCTGCAGCACAGTGAGGGTGATCACCCACAGGTGCGGAACGGGAGGGTCGGGCAGGATCAAGAAGAAGCGACGCGAGCACCCACCGCTCACGGAAGCGGAGTGAGCGGCACCCGCAGACCCCGCTTCGACACGCTCGCGCGCCCGGCTGCGGACACAAGGTTGACGAA
>NZ_JZWY01001198.1:0-1638 GCF_000966955.1 Streptomyces sp. NRRL S-495 | reverse complement strand
GACACAAGGTTGACGAACCGTCTGGTCTATGATCCCGCCTGTACGCGTCAATCGGGCGCAGGGGAGGGGTCAGCATGCTGACGGAGGCTCTGGCGGCGTCGGCCGCAGCGGGGGGAGCGGCTGTGGTGCAGGCCGCCGCGACCGACGCCTGGACAGGGACCAGGGAGAAGGTGGCCGGCTGGTTCGGGCGCAGGGATCCGTCCCGGCAGACCGCCGAGCTGGAGCTTCTCGACGAGACCGCCCGGGTGATCACCCAAGCGGAAGACGACCGGCGCCCCGATGTGATGGCCGCTCATGAAGCGTTCTGGCGATCCCGGATCGAGAGGGCGCTGGCCGCCGCGCCGGACGACCAACACCGAAACCAGGCGGCGCGGGAACTCGACGTGCTGCTCCAGGTGATCCGAGCCGCCGTACCGAGCGGCAACGGAAGTCTGACGGTCGGCGGTGACCTCACGATCCGCAGCGCCCCGGGCTCGATCGCCGCCGGCGTGATCAACGGGGGCGCGGTGGTCAACTCCCCTTCCCGGCCGGAGCGGACAACGGGCTGAGCCGCTCCGGGACCCCCGGCCCCGTCACCATCAACGCCACTACCGTCCACGGCGGCATCCACCTCACCCCAGGTGGGGCCGGTGCCGGACAGCCGACCGCGATCCTCGGCGTCAACACCGAAACCCGCCCCGGCTACCCGATCCCCTACCGGCTCACCCGCACGGGGCGCGACACCTTGATCGAGCCCACCGACCCCTACCTCGCCGCTGTGCGCGCCGGCGAGCCGCTGCACGGCGGCCTTCTCGTGCACCGCTGGCCGGAGCTCGACGTCAAGGTGGTCAACAACACCGGCGAGACCGTGCTCCTCCACGAGGCCCTCCTCGATGTCACCTCCTCCGAACCCGACCTGCGCGCCCTGCCGTTTCTGACCTGCGACGAGACGGACATCGTCCTGTTCAACGGCGGCTGGGGCCCTCTGAGGGAGGCCACCGTCACCTACTCCCTCTTCGACACCCCCGACGCGCCCGACCCCCTTGCAGGCCCCTACGTCCTGCGCACCCCCGAAGTGCGCAGCCGCGAGCGGCACTCCTGGTCGGTGGAGGACAAGCTCAGCCCCTTCGCCTTCCACGGTGCCAGCCGCCTCCTCCCGCGCCACGAGGTGGCCGTTCGCGGCGTGCTCGCCTTCACCCACACCGGTGCGGACGGCGCCGTGGTGCACTCGTCCAACCCCTTCACGGGGCGGCTGGTCCCGCGCCGCTCCACCAGCACGATCCCCCGGATCGGGTCATATCTGGGCCCGGGCCAGAAGTACTCCACCGCGCTCGCATCCGTCGGCACCGGCTACCAGGTGAGCGTGCCGCTCTCCCAGGTCGTGCAGGCCGGAGAAGCTGACCGCTTCTCCGTCACCATCGCCTCCGACCGGTCCGCCTTCCACTCCTTCTCCCTCGTACTCCGGTACAACGACGGCCAGGAGCTGGTGGTGGCGGACAGGATCCACCTGGCACTGTTCCTGTCGGTCACGCAGGAGCGCCACGCACCTCTGCTCGTCCACCCCGGCCTCGCGGTTCGGCCCCAACCCCGGACGCAGCCCCAGCCCCGACGGCGGTGGTGGCAGCGCTTCCGCCGAACTTGACCGCCGACGCGTCGACC
>NZ_JZWY01001197.1:0-3458 GCF_000966955.1 Streptomyces sp. NRRL S-495 | reverse complement strand
AAGCCGGCCTGTGGGGGTGTGGTGGCGGTGCTGGGCCCGGAACTGGCGTGGGGCACGGCCCGGTAGCGGATCGGCCCAGCGGTCTGCCGATGGCCCTGGTGCCACGGGTCGTCGCGTCCGGGCGCCAGGCGCGGGCAGCGGAATGACGATCGCCACCGTGCGCGAGGTCGCACCTTGGCCACCACGTGCCAGATCCCCGACGGAGCCTTCAGGATCCCGTGAAGCACCTCCGGCAGCGGCTCGGTGGGCGGGCGGCGGGTGACCCCCGCGGGCGCGGGGAGGACGACGGCCTGCCGCTGGAGCGCCTGCTCATGCCAGTACGACCGAGGGTGCTCGGTTTCTCCTCCGGTTCGGGTGTCGGGGGAGGCGAGAGGCTCGGCGTAATCGAGAGGCGATACGGGCAAGAGTGCGGAACACTGCGCCAGGTGATCGTGATGCAGCCTGTCCTGGAGATCAACACCCCCGAGGGCTTCGGCCTCTGGCCTGTCGCCGCGACCGAGCCGTTCGCCTTCCTGCCCCTGAACGGCGAACTCTCACCCGCCGAGGTCGGAACGGCGATGATGCGCATCGTCGACTGCAATGACATCGAGCCCGACGGGGACCGCCCGCCGCGGCCGACCGACCCGCTCGAGTCCTTCCTGCACGGGCTGCTGACCTTCGACCACCTCTACGCGGCCGGTGGCCTGCGAGTCACCGACCACTCCACGGGGGTCACCTTCCTGCCCGGCTGCTGCGACGGACTGGAGGACTGGCGCGACTGGCATGTGTTCATCGATGCCGGCGGCCTGCTCGGGTTCGGCCACGAGCCCGTGTCACCGGCTGCAGAACGTTTCGGCGACACTGTCCGGCTCACCGTCAACGCCGAGCAGACAGGCAGTCCGGTGATCGAGCTGCCCGTGACCGAGCTCCGCCACCTGCTCGCCGGCGCCGAGCGTGACCTGACCGCCTTCCTCACGCTTACGACCGACTGGGTCCGTCAGCAAATGCCCGAGCACTCCGAGCCGGTCATCGCCGCCCTCGCCCGAGTTCTCGACCTGCCCGCACCAGCCTTGCAGCCAAACCCACAGGACAGCCGGCGGGATGGGAGGACGAGGTGATGCCGGGGATCAGCGGTGGGGACTGGCACGGCTCAAGGGACTCCGCAGGGCGGGTGGTCAACGAGGTGGCCCAGGGACTCCGTACATTGGAGGACGGGGCTGCCTGGTTCTCGCTCCTTTCCGAGGTGGAACGGAGGGCTGTTCTGCGGGAAGTGGCCGGCTATGCGATGCAGGCGCACATCACGGCTGCCGACGGGTCTGCGGGAGTGGCTCGCTCCAGTGTGAAGCCCACCGCCAACGCTTGCGTAATGATCTGCATGGATCCTCCTCGCTACGGCTTCGCGGCCCTCCCCGCCGAGGAGCACCTCACCGCGTTCCGTGTTCTCGTCTCGGTCTTTTCCGTCGCCGACACCCGACGCAGGCAGACGTACTGTAAGGACATGTGCAGACACGCATGGCACAACCTGTCCGCCCCGGGCAAGAAGTCCTAGAGACAATACCGGTGACTTTGGTGTGATTCGGTCGTTGAGTGGTTTGTGCCAAGGCCTGGACAGGTGAAGTCGCCGGCGAGTGACCGGCTCTCGGACCGGATCGCGTTGGGGGTGCTGACGCGGGCCTTCCCGCCCGAGTTGGTCGACGAGGTCGTCGCCGAGTGCGGTCGGGTCGAGCAGCGAACGCGGCTGCTTCCCGCGCGGGTTGTGGTGTATTTCGTCCTGGCGATGTGCCTGTTCTTCGGTCAGGGCTACGAGGAGGTGGCCCGGCTCCTGGTGCAGGGACTGGAGCGGGAGGGCCGATGGGCGGCCCCTTGGCGGGTGCCGACGACGGCGGCGATCGGCCGGGCCCGGCTGCGGTTGGGCCCGGAGCCGTTGCGGATCCTGTTCGGGCGGGTCTGCCGACCGGTCGCGGTCGCCGGGACGCAGGGTGCCTGGTATCGGCGATGGCGGCTGGTCGCGGTGGACGGCACCGTCTTCGATGTGCCGGACACGGTGGCGAATGCGGAGTTCTTCGGGCGTCCGGGAACCAGCCGTGGGCAGGGCCGCAGTGCGTATCCGCAGGTGAGGGTGGCGGCCCTGGCCGAGTGCGGCACCCATGCCGTGTTCGCAGCCGAGGCCGGCCCTCTGGCGCTGCACGAGAGCGCTCTGGCCGCGCGGCTGTTCCCCGCCCTGACCGAGGGCATGCTCGTCCTGGCAGACCGGGGATTCTGCGGCTTCGACCTGTGGCGGGCGACGAAGGCGGGCGGCGCCGACCTGCTGTGGCGGGTCCGCAGCGTCGTCGTGCTGCCTGTGGTCGAGACCCTCGCGGACGGCTCCTACCTGTCGGAGATCGTCGCCGCGCGGGACAACTACCGCCGCACGGAGCCGGAACGGGTCCGGGTGATCGAGTACAGGCTCGGCCGCGACGGCACCGTCTACCGGCTGATCACCACCGTCCTGGACCCGGCCCAGGCTCCGGCGAACGAGCTCGCAGCCCTGTATGCCCAGCGGTGGGAGATCGAGAACACCCTCGACGAGATCAAGAACCACCAGGGCGGGCCCCGGCTCGTGCTCCGTTCGCAGCACCCGCGAGGGGTCGAACAGGAGATCTTCGCGTTCCTGCTGGTCCACCATGCGTTGCGGGACCTGATGCACCAGGCCGCCCTCAAGGGCGGGCACGACCCGGACCGGATCTCCTTCACCCGCACCCTGCGCATCGTCCGCCGCCACGTCACCGGGCAGGCGGCCCTTTCCCCCCTCCCGGCTCGCCCGGGCCATCGCCCAGAGCCTGCGTGAGATCACCGAACGGCTGCTGCCCGCACGGCGGTTGCGCTCCAACCCCCGTGTGATCAAACGCAAGATTCAAACGCAATATGTCCAACTGGGCACTCAAACGCGCCGAGCACCGCAGCCCACCGCGACCCGACACCCCAACGGTCCGGCTGGTCGGGCCGACCCGAGCGACCTCAACCAGCCGGAAAACAACCTAAATCACCGGTATTGCCCCTAGCCGGGCAGCACGAGCAGGGTTCTCCCTCTGGGCCCGCTGCCGGGCCCGGGGGGCGACTACCGCTTGAGCCGGGCACGCAGCGCTCAGTAGGTGGCGGTGCCGGCCTCGAAGGTGAGGGCGGCGCCCAGGTCGCCGAGGAACTCTGGCAGTGCAGCGGTGAGAAGGACGTTCGTCGGGCCACTCCAGCCGCGGCGAGGGTGCGCTGGGTGTGCTGGGCTCCGAGTCGTTGGAGCTTGCGGCGTGACATCGCCACGCGCACCGAGGCCGGGTCGTACACCGTTCCGGACGGCAAGTCCGGTCATCTGGAGGCATATCCGCTGTACGACCTCTTCTACTACGACATCTACAGCCGCGCCGTCATCGGCCACTGGGTCGGCAACGGCAACGCGCAGCACCCGGTAGGCTTCTGCTACAACTCCTGCTCGAATTAGAGGAATT
>NZ_JZWY01001196.1:0-488 GCF_000966955.1 Streptomyces sp. NRRL S-495 | reverse complement strand
CTCGCCTGCTGCGCCAGCGACAGCGGCGCGTGCTCGTGCACCAGCAGCCCCGCCAACTGGTGCCGCATCCCGGACAGCGCCCCGCCCACGCTCTGCGAGTCCAACCGCACCCGCACCGGCAGCGTGTTGAGGAACAGACCCGGCACCCGGTCGGCACCCGCCCCGGAGTTCATCCGGCCGAACAGCACCGTGCCGAACACCACGTCGTCACGGCCGCTGACCACACCGAGCACCCGCGCCCACGCCAGGTGGAAGAGGGTGGCCGCACTGACGCCCTCGCGCCGCGCCGACTCACGAAGCCGGCCGGCCAGTTCATCGTCCACCACGAGGCGTGCCTGGTGGGTGGAACTGCCGTCGCCGTACGCGTCCAGCACACCGAACGGCGCCGTCGTCTCGGTGACGTCCCCGAGCAGCTCCGCGAAGTACCGCTCGTGCTCCTCGCGCGGCGTACCCAGGCGGGCCTGGGCGACGAAGTCGCGGAACGGCAG
>NZ_JZWY01001195.1:0-906 GCF_000966955.1 Streptomyces sp. NRRL S-495 | reverse complement strand
GGCTCCGGCAACGTGTCGGCCGGCCGGACATGAACGCCCGAAGCTCCCCGAACAGCACATCCAGCGAGGTGTGGTCCTGCACCAGGTGGTGGGTTCGCAGCAGTGCCAGCCAGCGGTCACCGCCGGGCTCCGCCGCGACGTGGACCGTCATCAGGGGCGCCCGGGTCAGATCCATCCACGATCCGCCGATCGCCAGCAACTGCTCCACCGGGTCGGCGCCCCGCGGGTCCAGCACGACCTCCTGGACCGGCAGCTCCACCCGGCGCGACACCACCTGCACCGGCTCCGCCAGGCCCTCCCACACGAACGCCGTGCGGTAGATGTCGTGCCGGTCGATCACCTCCCGCAGCGCGTCCAGGAACGCGTCCACCCGCTCCCGCGAGTCGAACCCCAGCACCGACGGCCGCATGTAGACATCCGTCTCGGACGCCTGGTCCGCCATCAGGTGGTGGAAGAGCATGCCCTCCTGGAGCGGGGCCAGCGGGTAGACGTCGGCCACATTGGCCGCACCGCCCTCGACCTTCGCCACGACCCGCCCGATCTCCGCCCCGGTCAGCTCCACCAGCGGCAGCATCTCCGGCGTGATCCCGACGGCACCCTCGGGAATCAGGTTCGGCGGAACCACCACCTGGACCGGCCCGGCAGCGCCGGCCAGCCCGGCCGGCGTCGGCGTCCGGAACAGGGCCTTCACCGAGACAGAGACGCCCCGCGCACGAAGGTTCGCCACCAGGGACACCACAAGGAGCGAGTGACCGCCCAGGGCGAAGAAGTCGTCGTCCACACCGACCCGATCGAGCCCCAGGACCTCGGCGAACGCCTGGCACAGAAGCTCCTCCTGCACCGTCGCCGGCGCCCGACCCGCACCCGCCGCATACTGCGGTGCGGGCAGGGCCTTGCGGTCCACCT
>NZ_JZWY01001194.1:0-1120 GCF_000966955.1 Streptomyces sp. NRRL S-495 | reverse complement strand
CTTCACCTGCTCGTCCGCACGACCCGCGAACACCAACTCACCGTCGCCCGACCACTTCGCCAGGTCCCCGGTGCGATACAGCCGCCCACCCGGCACCCCGAACGGATCGGCAACGAACCGCTCCGCCGTCAGCCCCGGGCGCGCCACATACCCACGCGCCAGCCCCGCACCCGCCACGTACAACTCGCCCGCCACACCCACCGGCACCGGCCGCAGCGCGGCGTCCAGCACATAGGCCCGCACATTGTCCAACGGACGCCCGATCGGGAGCACGCCCCCGCCGTCCACCGCGGTGTGCGTGGCGACGAAGGTCGTGGCCTCCGTCGGCCCGTACCCGTTCACCACCACAATGTCCGGGCAGGCCGCCCGCACCCGCGCCACAGCCACCGGCGACAGCACGTCGCCACCGGCCCACACCTCACGCACCCCGGCCAGGCACCCCGGATCCTCCTCCACCACCAGGGCGAAGAGCCCCGCCGTCAACCACAACGCCGTGACCCCGAACGAGGAGACCGCCCCGGCGAGAGAGAGCGCCGTCACATCCCCCTCGGGCATCACCACGACCCGGCGCCCCGTCAACAGCGGAACCCACAGCTCCATCGTCGACGCGTCGAAGGAGTGCGGCGAGTGCATCAGCACCCGCTCGAACCCCGCACCCGCGAACCGCCGGTCCAACGCCAACGCCACCACATCGGCATGCGTCACCGCCACACCCTTCGCCCGACCCGTCGAGCCGGAGGTGTACATCACATAGGCCAACCCCTCCACATCGCACGAAACCTCCAACGCCTCCCCGACACCCGCACCGGAAACCTCCAGCACCGTCAGACCCAGCTCGGCCGCCTCACCCCGCAACCCCGCATCGGTGAGCACGACCGAGACACCCGTCTCCCCCACGATCGACCTGCGGTGCGCCAACGGATACCGGGCGTCCAGCGGCACGTAGTAACCACCCGCCTTCACCACCGCGAGCAGCGCCACCACCAACTCCGCCGACCGCTCCATCAGCACCGCGACACCGCACTCCGCACCCACACCCAGACCGACCAGCCGCCGCGCCACCGCATTGGCCCGCGCGTCCAACTCCCCGTACGACAGCTCGACACCCTCCGACACCACC
>NZ_JZWY01001193.1:0-3499 GCF_000966955.1 Streptomyces sp. NRRL S-495 | reverse complement strand
TCCAACGCCGCCGAAGCCGTGTTCTGCACCGTGAGCATGACCTGGAACAGCGGATGACGGGCCAACGACCGGGTCGGCGCCAGCTCCTCCACCACCCGCTCGAACGGCACGTCCTGGTGCGCGAACGCGCCAAGTCCCGCTTCTCGCACCCGATCGAGCACCTGGGCCATCGTCGGGTCGCCGGACAGGTCCGTGCGCATGACCAGCGTGTTCACGAAGAACCCGACCAGGTCCTCCAAGGCCTTCTCGGTGCGTCCGGCGATCGCCGCCCCGATCGGGATGTCGTTCCCCGCACCCAGTCGGTTGAGGGTGACCGCCAGCGCGGCCTGCACCACCATGAACAGGGTCACCCCGCGCTCCCTGGTCACCTTCACCAGACGCTCGTGCACGTCGGCCGGCAGCTCGACTGCCACCGCATGGCCCTGATGACCGGCCAGGGCGGGACGTGGCCGATCGGTCGGCAGCTCCAGTTCGGCCGGCGCCCCGGCCAGCGTCGTGCGCCAGTACGCCAGCTGCCGGGAGAGCACGCTGTCCGGGTTCTGCTCGTCGCCGAGCAACTCCTGCTGCCACAGCACGTAGTCGGCGTACTGCACCGGCAGCGGCTCCCATTCCGGTGCCCGACCTGCGGCGCGCGCCGCATACGCCACCGACAGGTCCCGCGCCAACGGCGCCGTCGACCAGCCGTCCCCGGCGATGTGGTGAACCACCACCACCAACGCATGGTCGTCCTGGCCGACCGTGAACAGCGTTGCCCGCACCGGGATTTCGGCGGACAGATCGAACGCGTACGCGAGCGCCCCGCTCACGGCTCCGGACAGCGACTCCTGGGAGACCGTCTCGACCGCAAGCTCGAACCCGCAGTCCTCGACCTTCAGGACCTGCTGGTACGGCTCCCCGTTCTCGGCCAGGAAGACTGTGCGCAGGACCTCGTGCCGCCCCACCACGTCCCGCAACGCCTCGGCGAGGGCCTCCGGATCCACATCCCCGGTCAGCCTCAGCGCCATCGGAATGTTGTAGGTCGCGCTCGGACCCTCCAACTGCCCCAGGAACCACAGCCGACGCTGCGCAAACGACAACGGAATCATCAGTAGTCCTCCTGCTTACGCATCGGCCGCAGAGTGGGCCTAGCAATGCTCTGGGTCTTGAATTGACTGGCGGGCCGGCCGGCGAGGGCCTCCCGATCCACATCCCCGGTCAGCCGCAGCGCCGTCGGAATGTCGTAGGTCGCGCTCGGACCCTCCAACTGCCCCGGGAACCACAGCGGACGCTGCGCGAACGACAACGGAGTCATCAGTTGTCCTCCTGCTTGCGCATCGGCCGCAGAGTGGGCCTGGCCGTGCTCTGGGTCTCGACCTGACCGGCGAGCCAGCCGGCGAGCCCTTCCGGCGTCCGTGCCTCGAACACTGCCCGGATCGGCAGTTCGGCCCGCAGTGAATCCCGTACCTCACTGACCAGTCGGGTCGCCAGCAGGGAGTGGCCGCCCAGAGCGAAGAAGTCGTCCTCCACGCCGACCCGGTCGAGCCCCAGGACTCGCGCGAACGCCTGGCACAGCAGCTCCTCCTGCTCCGTGGCCGGTGCCCGGCCCGCGCCGGCGGCGTACTCGGGAGCGGGCAGCGCCTTGCGGTCCAGCTTGCTGTTCACCGTCAGCGGCAACTCCTCCAGCACCACCACCGCCGACGGAACCATGTAGGACGGCAGCCGCCCAGCCACGAACTCACGCACAAGGGTGGCCAGTTCGGTGCTGTCGCCGTTCCCGACGACGTACGCGACCAGGCGCTTGTCACCCGGCACGTCCTCACGCGCGATCACCGCGGCCTGCGCCACCAGCGAATGCGCGGCCACCACCGACTCCACCTCAGCCGGCTCCACCCGGAATCCGCGGATCTTCACCTGGTCATCCGCACGGCCCGCGAACACCAGCCGACCGTCCGCCGACCACTTCACACGGTCACCCGTGCGGTACAACCGCCCACCCGCCGCACCGAACGGGTCCGCGACGAACCGCTCTCCCGTCAGGCCCGGGCGGTTCAGATAGCCGCGCGCCAACCCCGCACCCGCTACATACAGTTCACCCGCCACACCGACCGGTACGGGCTGCAGGTACTCGTCCAGCACGTACACCCGGGTGCCGTCCAGCGGCCCACCGATCGGCAGCACCTCACCCAGCACCTCCGGCGAAGCCACCTCGTGCTGCGTGGCGCACAGCGTCACCTCCGTCGGCCCGTACAAATGCCGCACCACCACGCCCGCACTGGCCTCCAGCACCCGGCGCACCGCACCCACCGGCACCACATCGCCACCGGTCAACACCTCGCGCACACCTGCGAAGCACTGCGGATCCTGCTCCGCGATCACCCGGAACAGGCCCGCCGTCACATGCACATGCGACACCGCGAAGTCGACCAGCAACGACCGAAGCACCCTCGCATCCACCGCACCGGTCGGCGCCACCACCACCGTCGCGCCCGACAGCAACGCCACCCACACCTCGTACGAGGAGGCATCGAAGGCATGCGGGGCCTGGAACAACACCCGGTCCCCCGACCCCACGCCCCAGTGCGAGGCCGACGCCAACTCCACCAGATCCCGCTGCGTGGCCACCACACCCTTGGGCACACCCGTCGAACCCGAGGTGTACATCACATACACCGGGCACTCCGAGCCCACCCCCGCATCACCGACCGGAGCCGACCCGGCCGGCACCTGCCCACCGTCAACCACCAGCACCGGCGCTTCCACCGACCCCGGCACCCGCGAGGCAGCATCCCGCGTGGTCAGCACACACACCGGCGCCGCGTCCTGGAACACGAACGCGATCCGCTCCGACGGATAGTCCACATCCACCGGCACATACGCACCACCCGCCTTCACCACCGCCAGCAGCGCCACGAACAGCTCGACCGAGCGCTCCATCACCACACCCACCAGCGACTCCGCGCCGACCCCGCGATCCCGCAACACACCCGCCAACGCAGCAGCCCGCGCATCCAACTCCGCGTACGACAGCTCCACGTCCCCGCACACCACCGCCACCGCATCCGGCGTCCGCGCCACCTGCGCCGCAAACACCTCCGCCACCGACAGCACAGGAGCAGCAGAACCCGTGTCGTTCCAGCCGGTCAGCAGCCGCTCCCGCTCCGCCTCACCGAGGACGCCCACCTCTCCCAGCCGCGTCCGCTCCGGGGCATCCTCCAGGGCCGCGACCAGATTGCCCAGGCAGGTGTGCAACAGCGACCCCACCTGCTGCGGGTCGATCGAAGCCACCGCGTCGACGGTCAGGCCGAACCTCGTCCGATCGTCGTCGACGGCAATGCTCAGGGGGTAGTTGGTCAGGTCCCGCGTGGAGAGCACGCCGACACCCTCGAAGCCGGAGTCGAAGTTCCGCGCGCCGGCCTGGTTGTGCCGGTAGTTGAAGATCGAGGTGAACAGCGGACTCCCGCCCGTCAACCCGCTCGCCTGCTGCGCCAGCGACAGCGGCGCGTGCTCGTGCACCAGCAGC
>NZ_JZWY01001192.1:0-3534 GCF_000966955.1 Streptomyces sp. NRRL S-495 | reverse complement strand
CGACGCGCTCACGGGCGGCGGGGATGCGCACCCGCTCCATCAGCTCGACGGCCTTCTCCTTGGCCTCTTTGCGACCGGCACCCTGGTGCACCCGGAACATCTCGCCGAGCTGGTAACCGACGCTGAGCACCGGGTTGAGCGAGGACAGCGCGTCCTGGAAGATCATCGCGATCTTCCGGCCCCGCACCGCCCGCCGCGCCTTGGGGCTCATGGTGAGCAGGTCCTCGCCCCGGAACCGGATCGAGCCGTTGGTGATCCGCCCCGGCGGCATGTCGAGGATGCCCATGATGGCCTGCGCGGTCACCGACTTGCCCGAGCCGGACTCGCCGAGCACCGCCAGTGTCTCCCCCGCCGCGACCGAGTAGCTCACCCCGTTGACGGCCTTGGCGACGCCGTCCCGGGTGTGGAACTCGATGTGCAGGTCGTCGACCTCCAGCAGGGGCGTTCCGGGCACCAGGCTCTCCCGACTCCCGCCGAGCACCTGCACCGTGTCCGGGCCCGGCCCGGCGCCGTCCTTCGCCGGTTTCGTCATGTCAGTCATGGTCCGCGGCCCTCCTCAGCGCAGCTTCGGGTCGAGGGCGTCGCGCACCGCGTCGCCGAGCATGATGAACGCGAGCACGGTGACGCTCAGCACCGCGGCCGGGAAGAGCAGGACGTGCGGGGCATTCAGGAAGCGGGCCTGGGCGTCGCTGATCATCAGGCCCCAGGAGATCGCCGGGGACTGGATGCCGATGCCCAGGTAGGACAGCGCGGCCTCGGCGCCGATGTACACGCCCAGGTTGATCGTCGAGACCACGATCACCGGGGCGACGGCGTTCGGCAGGATGTGCCGGCCGACGATCCGGCCGGTGCCCGCCCCGAGCGCCCGGGCGGCCACCACGTAGTCGTTGTGCTTGTTGGCCAGTACCGCCGAGCGCATCAGCCGGTAGATCTGCGGCCAGCCGAGCACCGCCATCACCGCGGAGACGGTCCAGGCGTTGCCCTCGCCCCAGGTGGACATGATCAGCATGCCGCCGAGCAGCAGCGGGATCGCGAAGAAGATCTCGGTGACCCGGGAGAGCACGCTGTCCCCGATGCCGCCGATCCAGCCGGCCCACAGGCCGAGGCTGCCGCCGACCAGGACCACCAGCGTGGTGGTCACCATGCCGACGATGATGGAGTTGCGGGCGCCCCAGATGGTGCGGGTGTAGATGTCGCAGCCCTGGACGTCGAAGCCGAACCAGTGCGAACCACTGGGCCGCTTCAGCGAGTCGGCCAGGTTGCAGAAGCCGCCGGCGCGCGGGTCGCCGTCGGTGAACAGCTGCGGGGCGACCGCGAGGACGACCATGAACAGCACCAGGAACCCGCCGATCAGGAACAGCGGGCTGCGCCGCAGGTCCGTCCAGGCGTCGGTCCAGAGGCTGGCGACCCGTTCGCTCCCGGCGTCCGGCGCGCCGGAGCCCTTGGCGGTCGCGGAGGCCGCCTCGGCGGCCGGCCCGCCCGCGGCCGAGCCGGAGCCGGACTGCCCCGGGATCCCCGTGCCCGTGTTCTCGCTCTTCGTCGGCTCACTCATAGCGGATCCTCGGGTCCAGGACGGCGTACAGGAGGTCGACCACCAGGTTGGCGAACAGGTAGACCATCACCAGGGCGCTCACGATGCCCACGACGATGGTGCGTTCCCGCAGGTAGACGGACTGGAAGAGCTGGTGTCCGACGCCGGGGATGTTGAAGATGCCCTCGGTGATGACCGCGCCGCCCATCAGGCCGCCGAGGTCCATGCCCAGGAAGGTGACGATCGGGATCAGCGCGTTGCGCAGACCGTGCCGGACCACCACCCGCAGCGGGCTGAGCCCCTTGGCCACCGCCGTCCGGACGTAGTCGGCCCGCATCACCTCGATCAGGCTGGTCCGGGTGAGCCGGGCGACGTACGCCAGCGAGGTCGAGGCCAGGACGTAGCCCGGCAGCAGGTACGAACGGAAACCGGCCTCCTCGTTGAAGGAGACCGGGAAGAAGTCGATGCCGTAATCGGTGTTGAGCTTCACCCCGATGAGCAGCTGGAGCACGAAGCCGATCACGAAGACCGGGATCGAGATGACCATGAGGGTCGAGATCAGCACCACGTTGTCGATGAACTTGCCGCGCCGCAGGGCGGCGACCACACCGGCGGTGACACCCACCGCCATCTCGATGGCCAGGGCGACGAACGCCAGGTTGATGGTGTACGGGAAGGCCCGCTGCATCACGTCGACGACCTGGTTGCCCCGGTAGTCCTCACCGAAGTCGCCCTTGAACAGGCCGATCAGGTAGTCCCAGTACTGGACGAAGAACGGGTCGTCGAGGTGGTACCGGTCCCGTAGGACGGCCACCACGGCGGGGTCCTGCCTCTTCTCACCGGCCAGTGCCGCGATGGGGTCACCAGGAAGCAGGAAGACCAGTGCGTAGATCAGGAACGTCGCGCCGAGGATCACAGGTATGGCCTGGATGATCCGGCGGACCACATAGCGGCCCATGCGGTCTCCTCATGATCGGGGCACGCCGGTGCCGGGCGGCACGGGGGTTGCCCGTGCCGCCCGCGCCGGCGTGCCGTTCGGACTGGACGGAGGTCAGGCCAGCTCGACGTTGGCCAGGTCGATGCGGTTCTGGGCGTCCACGACCACGTTCTTGACGGTCTTGGTGTAGGCCGCCGAGGTCATGTAGGTGTAGACCGGGATGTACGGCAGTTCCTTGATCAGGATGTCGTCGGCCTGCTGGTACAGCTTCTGGCCGTCCTCCACCGACTTGGCCTGGTCGGCCTGGTCCAGCAGCGACTCGAACTGCTCGTTGACGTAGCCGCCGTAGTTCGAGCCGTTCTCGATCGCGACCTTGGAGAAGATCGGCCGCAGGTAGTTCTCCATGGACGGGTAGTCCATCTGCCAGGCCATCCGGAAGGCGCCGGAGTACTCCTTGGCGCCCAGCGCGTCCAGGATCTTGCCGAACTTCTCGAACGGCTTGAAGGTGACCTCGACGCCCAGGTTCTTCTTCAGCTGGTTGCCGACCGCCTCCATCCACTCCTTGTGGCCGCCGTCGGCGTTGTAGCCCAGCTCGATGGTGTTGTTCGGGACGCCGCCGACGGAGTCCCAGAGCGCCTTGGCCTTGGCCGGGTCGTACTTCGCCGCGTCGCCCATGGCGCCCTTGCGGTAGCCCGGAATGATCGGGCTGATGAAGTCGTCGGCCGGGACGCGGGTACCGGAGAAGATGGTCTTGGTGATCGCCTCGCGGTCGATCGCCATCGAGATCGCCTTGCGGACCTCCGGCTTGCCGTACGCGGTCGGGTTGGTCGCGATCGGGAAGCCGATGAAGCCGACGCCCGACTCCGGCTTGTAGATGTAACGGTCACCGAATTCCTGGGCGACGGTCGCCATCGCCGAGATCGGGAGCTTGTTGGTGATCTGGATGTTGTTGGCCCGGAGGTCGTTGTAGGCTGTTTCCAGCTTGTCGTAAATCTTGAACGTGACGGAATCCAGCTTGGCCTTTCCGTCCGCCTCCGGGAAGTTCTCGTAGCGCTTGACCTTGATC
>NZ_JZWY01001191.1:0-1436 GCF_000966955.1 Streptomyces sp. NRRL S-495 | reverse complement strand
TGCCGATCGGGGACTCCTCGAAAGCCTTCTTGTCCTGGAAGAAGGCCTTCGGCAGCGGGTAGAAGGCGGTGTAACCCAGCATGACCTTGAACTGCGAGAACGGGGCGCTCAGCGTGACGGTGAAGGTCTTGTCGTCGATCACCTTCAGGCCCTTGAGCTTGTCGGTGGTCGGCTTCTTGTCCTTGCCCGGGGACAGCTCCTCGGCGCCCTCGATCTTGGAGAAGAAGGGCAGGCCCTCGGCCGCGTTGTCCTGGTTGGCGCCCCAGTTCCACGCGTCGACGAAGGACTGCGCGGTGACCTTCTCCCCGTTGTGGAAGGTGTAGCCGTCCTTCAGCTTGATCGTCCAGACCTTGCTGTCGGGGGTCTCGATCGACTCCGCGACCCGCAGGCCCGGCTCGTTCGTCTTGCGGTCGTACTCGACCAGGCCGGCGAAGACCTGCGCCAGCACCTGGGCACCCTCGGACTCCGCGGTGTTCTGCGGGATCAGACCGTGCTGCGGCTCACCCGACTCGATGCTGATCGAGCCGCCCTTCTTGCCCGACGCGTTCGCCCCGTCCGAGGACTTCTTGCCGCTGCCGGTGGTGCACGCGGAGATCGCGAGCGCGGTGCACGCGGCCAGCGCGGTCCAGCGCATCGTCTTGGTGAGCCTCATTCAACTGCTCCTCGATTTAGGGGCTTGGGAACGAACGGCGCCCCGCCAGTCGGTGTGCCGCGCACGGCGGGGTTCGACATCTCAGGGCCGATCCGCACAGCCGGCGAGGTGACCACTGATACGCGCAGAGCAACTATCGATCACCCGACCCCTTCGGTGGAATCGCCGTCACATCTCTTTTCAATTACATGCCGGGATCAAGCCATGACAATACTCGGCAAATTCCGCCATATCGCGCGCGGAGTCATCGGCTCCGCTTTTCGGATAGCGGACCGATTGCACCGGTATTCGAATATTTACGAAGCGTAATGATCAAATTCGATGATCACCCGTCGGCGTCCGCCGGAATTCCCGCAGGTCGGCGGGTGGACAAAAAGGGAGCGCGCCCTCCAGAAGGAGGACGCGCTCCGCCGACGGGGCAGGGGCCCACTGTCAACCGCTTTCCGACCGTTCGCTCGGGGTCGTCCCCCCGCGCTCGGCCGCGAAATGGCAGGCCGAATCGTGCGCGGCGAGCCCGGACAGCCAGCCCGGCACCGCCAGCAGCGGCACCTCCGTCGCACACCGCTCCTGGGCCAGCCAGCAGCGGGTGCGGAAGCGGCAGCCGGACGGCGGGTTGGCCGGCGAGGGCACGTCCCCCGTCAGCACGATCCGGTCCCGGACCTCGCGCGCCGCCGGGTCCGGCACCGGCACCGCGGACAGCAGCGCCTGGGTGTACGGATGGGTGGCGTGGTCGTAGATCTCCAGATCACTGCCGATCTCGACCATCCGGCCGAGGTACATCACG